>WQRN01000047.1 GCA_009786715.1 Treponema sp. | reverse complement strand
CTGAGACCCGAGGAGAGTTTCTCCATGTTTTTGTTAAGATAATCTTGAGTTACCTTGAGGGACCTGTCCGCAAACATTGCGCTTAGGTTGTGATTGATGATCATAAGATCCTCCTTGAAAATTGACAGAAGCATCCATGCTTCTGATTTGAAATAATCCCGGTCAAATCCGCGGAAACTTAACCTAGATTTATTCAATTTAGATTTTCGGCACCAGAGGTTAAAAACTTTAATTAAATTTTTAAAAATTCTTTAAATTATTTCGGGAAAACAATCAGCGGACGGCGGTGCCCTGTTTGCTGTAAGGCGGAGCCTTCAGGGAGGCTCATATCATGCTGCTGGACAGAGGTGAGTTTTTCATCAGTATCAGTTTCAACTTCAATATGTCTTACGGATTTAGGAGTTATCGGTTTGGACGTTTTTTTATCGGCATGATTATCAGCAGGTAAGGAAATATGCTTAGATACAGGTTTTTTAGCCGTTTTTGGAGCAGGTTTTTTAACTGCGGATTTGGAAGGAGCTTTTTTTACCGTTGTTTTGGAGGCTGCTGGCTTGGTAGTTTTCTTTGCCGCCGGCTTCGCTTTTGCGGCAGTTTTTTTCGCGGCCGGCTTTTTGACTGCCTTTGGAGCTGATTTTACGGTTTTTTTACCCGTTTTTGTACTTTTCATTACCCACACCTTTCTTTTTGATTCAATTAATACATTATATCAGTATTATAACATAAATTTCATACATTGTGAATATTTTTTTATACTTTTTTTTGATTATTTAAGCCGGTTTTCAGACAAATTGACTTCCAGCGCCATAAAACAGGGCCTTTTGAAATTCTCATTCGAATTGTTTCCTCAATCGCGCGAAAATTATCTGCGCTAAGAAAAGAAGACATGAAAGAGCCCCAACGGGACTCGGCGTTAAACCATGCGCTAAGGTCTTTTTCCGTGATTAAGCGTTCTTCCTGCTGCCCGATAATCTCGCTTGTTACAGAATAGCCGTTTTCTTCAAAAGCGGAAATTAAAACATTTTCATCCCATATTTCAGAAACGGATGTTTGACTTTTGTTAAAATCTTTAAAAAATGAAATCTCGGCTTTTTCAAGCTTTGAGGAAAGATCGCTTCTTGCGCACTCTGATTCAAGAATGCGCGAAAGCCGCTCTCCCAGACTGACAGGAGAGCAAAAAAGAACAAGGCTGCCGTTTTTCGCAAGAAGCGTTTTCGCGTCACGCGCTAGAGAATTAACATCTTTGTTAAGTTTTTGAGCGCGGATAAGAATGTGATCGAACTGCCGGCAGGAAAACCAATTCTCGCATTGATTTGGTTGCGGCAGAATTTCATCAGAGACTTCGATTAGAGGTTTTTCAGTTCCATCCAAAACGGCAAGAGCATATTGTAGGAGAGCGTCTTTTGCCGCGGGGCTGTTTACAAGCGCGGAGGTTAGTCCTTCGGGACAGCGGCGAATACTTTCCCATAGCAGTAATCCGTCATTCGCAAAGGGAATTAAAACCCGCGATTGACGCGAAGGGGAGGCCGTATTAAAAATTGTATTTCTGATATTTAAGAGAATTTTACTTCGTCCCGATTCAAGACGTTTGAACCAGCCCTCACGCCCTTTGGAAGACGGCGACCAGGATAAGAGTTCCGTATCGTTTTGTCCTTCTCCCAGAACAATTGCCGCCTGAAGTTCGCGTTTTCGCAAAACATCTTCGCGTATTTTTCCCTCGTATCCAATTTCAGACGGAATGTAAAAAGTTCTTCCGCGCAGAGTATTCGGAAGGTACTGCTGAGCCGCCCAATGATCCCTATAGGCATGCGGATAAACATAACCTTCGCCGTGTCCGAAACTTTCAGCGTCCCTGCTTGCGTCGCGCAAATGATTTGGAACTTCCGCGTCTTCGCGCTCAACTTCTTTAAGCGCGTCAAAATATGACATTGTTGTATTTGATTTCGGCGCTGTCGCAAGGTACAGGCAGGCGTGAGAAAGAGGGAAGTTCCCCTCGGGAAAACCAATTCGCTCGAATGCCTGAGCGCAGGAAATAACAACGGAAAGAGCCATAGGATCCGCTAGTCCGACATCTTCACTCGCGAGGATTATCATTCTGCGGAAGATAAATTTAGGATCTTCTCCGGCGCGGACCATTTTAGCGAGCCAGTAGAGAGCGGCATCAGGATCGCTTCCGCGTACGCTTTTTATAAACGCGCTTATGGTGTCAAAATGATAATCGCCGTCCCGATCATACAGCAAAGCGCGGCGCTGAATGCTTTCTTCCGCAGCTTCCATTGAGATACGAATTTTTTCACCCTGCGCAGGCGGCCATGGAGTTACGCTGGTTTCTACCGCAAGTTCAATCGCGTTTAAAAGACTTCTGGCGTCTCCTCCCGACACTTCTACAAGGTGTTCAAGAGCACCTTCTTCAAAAACCACATCCCATTTTCCATAACCGCGCTCCTTGTCCGCGATTGTGCGGTGCGCTGTTTCCAAAAGGCCTTCGCTGTCAAGAGGTTTTAACTGGAAGATACGGCTTCGGCTTACAAGCGCCCGGTTAACCTCAAAAAAAGGGTTTTCCGTTGTCGCGCCGACAAGAATAACAGTGCCGTTTTCCACCCAGGGGAGCAGGGCATCCTGCTGTGCTTTATTCCAGCGATGAACTTCGTCCACAAAGAGAATTGTTCTTTTACTGTAAAGACGGAAACGATCGTCCGAGCGGTCGATTACTTCGCGGATATCCTTAACCCCGGATAAAACAGCGTTTAACTTTTCAAAAGCGGCGCGCGTTGTGTTTGCGATTACAGCCGCGAGAGATGTTTTACCGGTTCCCGGCGGACCGTAGAGAATTATTGACGAAAGACGGTCTGCCTGTATCGCTCTGCGAAGGAGCCTTCCTTGCCCTACAATGTGATCCTGTCCTATTATGTCTTCCAGAGTGCGGGGGCGCATTCTGTCCGCGAGGGGGCTTAACCCCAGAGATTTTTCATTTTTCGAATTGAAAAGATCGGACATCAAATTATGAATGGCGGATTAATCTTCCGCGTTCCATGTATATTTATTATCGCGGAACCTGTACGACCAGACGCCTTTTTGATGGGTAGAGGCGAAAATTATCATTCTATCGTCTATCTCATAAGGCGTCTGAATTATATGGTTGACAGGGTTCGGACCCAGTGAAGATACAAAACGCTCATAACTGTCCACAGTTGAAGGCGATTGCTTGCCGGGTTCACTGAATTTTGTGCCGGAAGGATCTCCGTTTATATCAAGAAGCAATTCAACATATCCATGCGTATATTCCGTAGCGCTTGAACTGTAAAGCTTACCCTGTCTGCCTGCTAAAAGTATAGTTTGAGCAAATTCATCATTACCCGACTTCCAAAGGGTAAGCGCTCCGCTTGAAACATGATCGCTGCTGGAGAAACCGGCGATTGAACTGCCTAATGCATCTTCGCCGCTTGTGGGACTTGGAATTAAATAAAGACTTCCGCTTCGCGTTATCGCGGCGATTTTATCCGGTTTAAGATTTATAATGCCGGCAAAAGAAGATCCGAAAAACTTCTCATACTCTGTCTGTTCATTCTGTAACTGCAATGCCGCGCCGTTATAAATAAAAACGCCGATATCCGTGCAAATGTAATAATCATTATCCGTTTCGTTATACGCAACGCCGCACAACCGGGTGGGGGCGTTGTCGCCTGTATCCAGATGCAGCGGAATGTCATCGTTATCGTTGGCGTCATAGAGATAATACAGCGTGTAAATATTATTGTTCCTTGCGATTATAAATAAAACTCCATTCGCCGAATAAATCGTCTGGACGTTATCTGACGATAATTCAATTTCTTTGTTTTTGCTGTGATTAATAATAATTCCTCTGCCGCTTCTTTCGATATATAAATAAATATCAGCGGAAGAATTACCAGATGAAGCAACCGCGGCAATATCTCCGATTAAAGACGTCTGATAATCTTTTACCCATCCGTCATTGCTGTTGTATTTCCATAATGCCTTTTTGGAAGCTACCCAAAGATATCCGTTCGCTTCCAGGAATTTTGAGGGAGAGCCGTTAATTTTAGGATCGTTTTGTTTAATTTCCTGGCTGACAGTGTAGAAGATTGGATCATTGCAGGAACCGAAACTAAAAATAAGAGAGGCAAAAATAATTAAAATAATCAATGTTTTTTTCATTCGTTCCACCATACTTTAAAAATGATAACGCGCTGTCAGCATTATATCTATGAAATGCCCGTCCATATTTTTGGCTTTATTATCCGTCCATTGAGGAAACCAGCTCCATGTTGACGTAAGCCCGAAAGACCATTCATGAGTCGCTCTGAAAAAAGCCGAAGCGCCGGCTCTTAAATACATTCCAAAATATCCAAAATCAAGATATTGCTGAATTGTCATGCCGATTGTCGCAAACACCGGGAATTCAAAGCGCCCGAAAACCAGCTGGGTGCCTGCTTTAAATCCGAAGGACGTCAGGTAAATTACATTTCCGGCTACTGTGGGAAGGAACAATAAACCAATATCGCCGCCTACGAAAAGCAGTGAATTGAAATAATAGTGGTAGGAAAGCATTCCCGTTCCGCCTACGGCCGGATCAATGTTGTTGTCGGCTTTTTGGCCGTTGTTCCAGAAACCAAGCGGAAAACCAACTCCAAGGGAGATGCAAAATACCTGATCTCCCATTGTGTATAATTCCGCTGTATAATTATCCCATTCGTCGATTGAAGGATCGTTGTCTTCCTGCGCAAAAAGCATGAACGGCAAACCAAGAAAAAGTATTAATAATAAGGCCCCTGCCTTTTGCATAGTTTCTCCTAAATTTAAGTATTGCAAGTATAGAGTACTTTATTTCCCTGCTTTATTCAACAACATAAATGGTATGGTGGTTACGGCTTATTGGGCGCCGTTTTCATTTTCCATTCGTATATAATCAAGCAAAATGGGGTATCTTGTAAGCATATCTCCGTATCTTTCCAGTTCTTCAAAGCGAAGCTGGGTTTCGATATGGGTTTGCGCTCTTTTTCCGAAGGAAGATGTAATATATTCGCGTTGACTTTTAAGAAAATCTTCGTAAATTTGGCGAATTTGCCTGTAAAGAACGAAATCTGGGTATTTTGCGTTGTAAATTATAAGAGAAAAATCTGTAATTTCGGGAAAATTCACGTTGATTTCCTTCTCAAGCTGGGGATCCGGACTTCCCGACATTACAAGCTCAAGACGCGAACTGTCGCTTCCTGAAGATGAAAGCAGACGAAGAAGCAGGATTTCGATATTCTGCGCCGTATTTTCGAGGTAAATATCCAGTTCTTCCTGGCTCGCAACATTATTCTGATCGGCAATCGGGACGAGCATATGAGGATCAAGGGTAAAACTCATTTCTCCTTGTAAATTCCAGGAAAAATCAGCATTTACAAGACCAACGAATGAAGCATAGGTATCTCCTGAAGGGAGCGAACTGCTGAAATTAATGGGATATTTTTTTTGATCGATGCTGAAAACTGATATTTTTACATTTGTGGGTATCAATTTATACCAAATCCAGCGGAATTCGCCTGAACGCACAGGCTTAAGATCTAAACCATGGGTTTTTGAACTTATAATGCCGTACTTTCCCGGAGGGACGGAAAATTGCACCCAGCCGAACATAAAAGCGGCGCCCGCGGCGATTATCAAAATTAACAGGGTTAATAAAAACTTTCTCATAAGATATTATATTATGTATATTGATATTTTATCAACATGATTACAAGGAACGGGAATGAGGAATGACAGAAGATCCAGAAAGCCTGTGCTGTGGCTTCTTGGAGTCAGTTTAACGATATCACTAATGTCATTGCTTTTGTATGTAATGGATCCGGAATTTTCCGATAAAACCCTTTTTTCCCTGTTAAATATAATCAGGTATTCGTCGTTTATGGTGTGCGTATGCTCCTTTTATAAATTACTGGAAAACAGTTATTATAAATTTACAAGACATAACAGAGCGCGGCATATAAGAATAGCACCCTATATTGTTTTTATTATATACGGTTTATGCACCATTTTATTAGAAGCGTTTATTGTCGCTATTTCCGGAGGAAATGCATGAAAAAACTTTACGCCCTGAGAGGCGCGGTTCAATGTGAAAATAAAGAGGACGACATTATTGCTCAAGTCGCCTTAATGTACGATGAACTTTTAAAATTAAACAGTTTAGCGGAAGCTGAAATTGTTTCGATTATGTTTTCTGTGACAAACGATATAAACGTCTTAAGCCCATGCACCGCGCTTAGAAAGGAAGGCCGCGCAGCAGGCGGTATGGCGCTGTTTGCTTCGCAGGAGCCCGAAGTTAAAAATTCCCTTGAAAGAACAATCAGGGTCATCATTCACTGTTATCTCGAAGAAGAATCAAAACCATGCCACGTATATCTTAACGGAGCGGAAGTTTTAAGACCGGATCGGGTTAAAAAATAAATCCTTCTTATTCAACCTTCAGTATTTCCCATACCTTTGAAGTTTCCTGGCCAATGCGCCAGAAACCCACCGCTTTTACATTCATTGATTTATAAAGTTCCATGCGGGCAGAGATTGAATATTCATCTTCATAATAAACTTTTACGGAAACATTCGGAGAATAGTCAAAAGTGGGGATGCCGTTATCGTATTTTATATCTTTTACATGATATGTCTGTATTAATTTTTGCGTCGTAGAAAAAACAAGAGCGCGGGAATGGTTTTGCTCTTCCCACGCGCGGCCGTAAAATGGAATGCCCATTACAAGTTTATCCGCTCCTATAACGCGCATTGAATAATCAGCTACGCTTCTGCACCAGCGAAGAGATGAAACAGGACCTGGTTTGCTGCCGCTCCAGTGTTCGTCGTAAGCCATTATAAAAATCTTGTCCGCAAGAGGTTTTATTTTTTCGTAATCGTAAACATCATTCGCTAACTGCCTTGTTCTGCCGTAAAGGGCAACCGAAAAAATCTTTTCTTTTGGAAGCCCCGCTTTTAATTCTCTTAATAATGAAAGAAACGCGTCGCCGGATCTCGGCGGGATATTTTCAAAATCAATATTAAGCCCGTCGTAATTTGCCGCTGCGGCGATTAAATCAGCAAGCAGCGCGGTTCTTTGAGGACTGCCGGGAAGCAGAGTAAAGTAGGTAAGGGATTGACTTCCGCAGGTAACGGCTAAATGAACCTTTCCCGGGAAAGATGAAATGTTTTGCCTTTTTGGAACGCCGGTAAGTTTTCCGTATACATCAACTTCCGCGCCGAAATAACATACATCTGTGAGCGGAAGGCCGGGCGTTAACGCGGCTTCCTGCCCTGTGATTACATAACCCCAAACTTCGCTGAATACTGACACGGGCAGCTTTTCACCGGGTTCATGAACAAATACTTCAATGGCGGCCTCAAGCTTTTGGTCATCGTCTTCGCCGCTGCTTTTGGGTGAGCCGGAACAATTAGTCAGCATGAGTAATATTAACACGAAAGGGAATATGAATTGTCTCATTTTTAAATTATCGGAAGAATTTACTCGCCAAACTTCTTTTTTTCAGCCCAAAGGCCAAGAGCGGGGTTTGGAACAAAGAAAATCTTTTCGCCGTCAGAGAGGGTATTCCATCCTGAAGAAAGCTTAGAAATATCGTAGCGCGCCTGATTTTCCTTTAAATCGCCCCATTTAAAACCTACGGATTCAATTTCCTGTTTAGATACTTTTTCTCCGGGACAGTACCGGATAGTGAAGCGGTTTTCACTTGAGCCGTGAATAAGGTGGGCTGCCGCGCTGAGATTACCGCCGAGTTCTTCATCCGCCTTTGCCTTGGCGAGAATATCTTTGCCGGGTCTGTAACCATGCTTTCGGATTAATGCGTCTATTCCGGGATCTTCACCGAATCGTTCAAGAGCAGGAGCAAGTATAATAAGTTCGCCGCCGTCTGCGATTACCATGCGGGTGCGGTATATTGCCTTATTACCAAGCCATGTTGTGCGGTACTCCTCTGGTTCAAGATACACAACTGCTTTGTTAACCGGTTCGTTCATCAGGTTAACATTAACGCTTCTAGATAGAGCCGACGCTTTTTCAAAACATTCTCTGCCAAAGCCAATGTAAAGCCCTCTAACAGCAAGAGAACCCTTCTCCTTTCCTGAAGATGCCGCTTCAGCGTCTGAACGGGCTGAAATAACGGTTAACACCCATAAAATCGGGGGTAACTCATTGCTGAAACGTCTAAGACCTTCGTCAAAAAGAGCGCGGACAGGAGTATTTGCTCTGCCCATTATTTTTTCCATGCCGTACGCTGCGCCGGCAAAATGACTTTTATCAATAGCTTCTTTGCCGCCGGTGCCTACGAAAATATTTTTTCCATGATTTGCCATTCCCGCGACTTCATGCGGAACAACCTGCCCGATGCTTACCGCGAGAGAATAATCACCAACACCGGCGTTATCTTTGCGGAGCACCTTATTAACTTGAACAGGCCAGTCGTACCGAACGGCGCCCTCAGACGCTTTTTCAACCCAATTTGATTCAATGCGTCCGAGTTCGCAAACGTCATTTCGCCAGTCGTGAACAAGGAACTTATGAAGAGGCGTGGTGCCGAACATTCGCATTAATTCATTGTCATTCATCGCCATGTGCGTGCCTAAAGCGGGGAGAACAGCTCCCAGCCTTCCCGCAAGCATATGAGAAGCGCTCTCTGTAAAAAATCCGGCTCTCGAATGAAACCTTGTTATATCCGGCGGAAGAATTATAACTTTTCCCGCGTCATTTACATCCACAAGCGCCTGCGAAAGCGCGGTTAAAAACAGCTCTTCAAGTTCCTGATCACCCAAATCTTTGTTTTCGCCGCCTGCAGATACATATGTTTTTTCTAACATGGACAAACCCCTTCTTTTTATGATAGCATACACTTTAATAAACTGGATAGGAGATAAAAATGGGAAAAGCTGATATCGGATTAATTGGTCTTGCGGTAATGGGAGAAAACCTTGTGCTTAATCTTGAAAGTAAGGGGTTTACAGCGGCGGTTTATAACCGGACAACTTCAAAAGTTGACGAGTTTGTAAACGGGCGCGGATCAGGTAAAAAAATTATCGGCTGCCATGATTTAAAAGAATTCGCGTCTTCGCTGGCTACACCGCGTAAAGCAATGATAATGGTAAAGGCGGGACAAGCGGTAGATGACACAATCGAACAGCTTTTGGGTGTTTTTGAAAAAGGTGATATTATTATAGACGGCGGGAATTCCAATTATCAGGATACAATCAGGCGGACATCATATGTTGAATCTAAAGGGCTTTTATACATTGGCACCGGCGTTTCAGGCGGAGAGGAAGGAGCGCTGAAAGGTCCTTCGATTATGCCGGGAGGCTCCGCGGCGGCGTGGCCTTCTGTTAAGCCGATGCTTCAGGCGATTTGCGCGAAAGTAGAAAACGGAGAAGTTCCCTGCTGCGACTGGGTAGGAGAAAACGGCGCGGGGCACTTTGTAAAAATGGTGCACAATGGGATTGAATACGGCGATATGCAGCTTATCTGCGAAACATACGACTTAATGAAAAACGTGATAGGTTTAAGTTATGATGAAATGGGAAATGTTTTTGAAGAATGGAATAACAGCTCCCTTGGAAGTTATTTAATCGAAATTACCAGAGATATTCTTAGGTTCAAAGATGATGACGGAAAACCTCTTGCCGAAAAAATTCTTGATACAGCGGGGCAGAAGGGAACAGGAAAGTGGACAGGAATCGCCGCTCTTGAGTTCGGGGTGCCGCTTACATTGATTGGAGAAGCCGTATTCGGAAGGTGTCTTTCGGCGGTGAAAGATGAAAGAGTAAGAGCCGCCAAAGTTTTTTCTTCGCCCAAGATCACCACTGTTACGGACAAAACGGCATTTATTAAGGATCTAGAAAAAGCGCTTTACGCATCCAAGGTTGTTTCTTACGCGCAAGGTTATCTTTTAATGAGGGAAGCCGCGAAAGAATACAAATGGAATCTTAATTACGGCGGTATTGCGCTCATGTGGAGAGGCGGATGCATCATCCGCTCGGTCTTTCTTGGAAAAATTAAAGAGGCGTTTGATAAAAAACCGAATTTAGAAAACCTTTTACTCGATCCGTTCTTTTCAAAAGTTATTGAAGACGCTCAAGGGTCATGGAGAAGGGTAGTGTCTTCGGCTGTACAGAACGGAATTCCGACTCCAGCGTTCGCAAGCGCTCTCTCGTACTTTGACGGTTACAGAAGCGAACGTCTTCCCGCGAATCTTTTGCAGGCGCAAAGAGATTATTTCGGCGCGCACACTTACGAACGCTTAGACAAAAAACGCGGCGAATTCTTTCACACCAATTGGACCGGACATGGAGGAACTACTAGCGCTTCTACCTATGTTGTCTAAATTCTCCGTGTCCGAGGACACCGGAGGGACCACTAGCGCTTCTACCTATGTTGTCTAAATTCTCCGTGTCCGAGGACACCGGAGAAACCACAAGCGCTTCTACCTATGTTGTTTAATTTAAAAATGAGATTGTTTATACATTTTTTTGGGAAGCGTATGCCAAGATATATTATCGGGGGTCCTGCCCGAGCCCAAACGCGCCGTCTGTGCATAGCACGAACGACACATTTGGCACGGGCACCCCGCCGCTGATTTTCGTGCATACGCTTTAATAACACTTTTTGACGTTTTATATTCACTAATCTGATATTAAACGAATATGCTTTATAATTGAATTTTTTGGGTTAAATGAAATTTGTATATATATGGAGTTATGTGCAAGTTTTCTGAAAGTGTATAAAATATTATACAATAAAAATTTATAAAAATGTTCAAAAAAGATCATTTTTGAATCTTATAATATTGTATTTTGTAATAAATACTTGACAATTATTGTAAAAAATACTAAAGTTTGGTATAAATTTTAAACAATGGAGATGAAAAATGGAAAAAAATGAATTTTGGGTTAATGGTTTCAAAATAACAATTTTAAATAAACCTGCGTTTAAGGCAATTGGTTTATCAAAATTTGTGTATTGCTCGGATGGACATTCAATTGGTGATTTTTTGAATGAAATTAAAAATAACGGACAATTAAATAAACTTGAAAAAACAATAAATTATCCGCAGCAAGTATGGGTAAGCTTATCTGATAATGAAGGTACTCCTAATTCTGATTGTCGTTGTACAGTGTGTATTTTTGAAACAGAAAAACATGATTTTTCTCA
>WQRN01000046.1 GCA_009786715.1 Treponema sp. | reverse complement strand
AGAAATTATGGCAATGGAAATATCATTTGCATGTTCCGGGACTTAATCGCGGAGGTATTGCCTGGGAAATCTGGCATCACGACGGCGAACCGGCGCAGCTGGTCGAAGCTGTTTCCAATAATTGGAATGCATTGATTGCCGACGCTAATGGTTTTTAAAATTTTAGCGCGATAAAACGCTGATTTTAATCAGGAAATATTAAAACAACCCCGGAGGCATTTGCATTCCGCTCATTCCGGGTATTTGACCGCTTCTTGCGCCCTTTGCCATCTTTTTCATCATGCCGCGCATTTTTTCAAACTTTTTTAACAAGCGGGCAACTTCCGCGACTGATGTGCCTGAACCGCGCGCGATTCTGCTTCTGCGCGGCGGCCCAATGATTAAATGATTGTTACGCTCTTTAATAGTCATTGAGCTCAAAATCGCTTCCTGACTTTTCAATTCGGCTCTGTCAATATCTTCTTCGCTGATCTGCCCCTGCATTCCGGGAATCATTTCGATCATTTTCTGAAGGCTTCCCATTTTTTTTATAGAACGGATTTGATTCAGCCAGTCATCCAGAGTGAAGTTCTCTTTCTCCATTTTTTTCTGGAGTTCTAAAGCTTCTTTTTGATCTATTACTTCCTGCGCTTTTTCTACGAGGCTTACAACATCGCCCATTCCGAGTATGCGGCCTGCGATTCTTTCAGGATGAAACGGCTCAAAATCTTCGGGTTTTTCGCCTGTGCCTGTAAACTTTAACGGCTTTCCTGTAACTGTTTTTAATGAGAGCGCTGCGCCGCCTCTTGTGTCAGAATCAAACTTGCTTAATATAACTCCCGTAAGTCCTATTTTTTCGTCAAATGTTTTAGCGATGTCCGCTGCGGTTTGACCCGTCATTGAATCGGCGACAAGAAGCATTTCATCGGGATTGGCGGCGTTTTTCAAACGGGAAAGCTCATTCATCATTTCTTCGTCAATCTGTAAGCGGCCTGTGGTATCAATGATCATGGTGTCGATCATATTTTTCTTTGCCCACGCAAGAGCGTCATTGTAAACTTTTACGCTGTCTTTCGCGGACGATGCTTTAGCATCGTAATCCTCTTTGTGGACAGGAATTCCAATCTGTTCGCCGAGAACCGCGAGCTGTTCCATAGCGGCAGGGCGGATTAAATCGCAGGCGACAAGCATAGGTTTTCGGCCTTCTTTTTTTAAGCGAAGAGCCAATTTTGCCGAGCTTGTTGTTTTACCTGAACCTTGTAAACCAAGCATAAGAATTGCAGAGATAACATCAGGGCCGCGGAGTTTTAACGCGCGGCTCGCCGGATCCTCGTCTCCAAGAAAGGAAACAAGTTTGTCGTGTATAATTTTTATAAATTGCTGTCCCGGATCCACAGAACGCAAAACCTTCTCGCCTTTTGCCTCATCAATAGTTGAATTTACAAAACGGCGGACAACACGCAGGTTTACATCCGCTTCAAGAAGCGCCATTTTGATCGTTTCTACCGCTTCTTCGATATTTTTTTCGCTTATTGATGCCTTACCTGTTACAAAGCGCAGAGCATCTGATATTTTTCCCGTAAGTTTCTCCAGCATCGTTTTCTCCGTTATTTATGTTTTTTTCTTTATTATTTTACTGTTTAATTGCGCAAGGAAATCTTGAATTTCCACCCCGGAATTTGTTGTAAAAATACTATAACTGCTGTTAATAGTTAATTTATATGCCCGGATATTATTATTGTTTTGATATGCGATGGAATCATTGATTCTGCCGATTATGCGCATAATATCATTTTCCGCCGCGGTGATAATAATAAATTCATCTCCGCCGTAACGAACAGCAAAGTCTGTATATCTGATGCAGCCTTTGATAATTGCGCTTATATCGCGTAAAGCGCTGTCGCCTACAAGATGACCGAAAATGTCGTTGATTTCTCCAAGTCTTTTAAGATCGATTTTTATAAAAGCGTAATCTTTTTTTGGAGGCTGACTTGTTATTATGCTTATATATTCATAAAAGTTATTGCGGTTTCCTATCCCTGTAAGACTGTCAATCTTCGAAGCAGATCTGATTATAAAGAAATAAATATAAAGCAGCGCGCCTGTAATGCACGACCAGACAATATTTGTTGTTTTTAAAACAATATCTAATGCCGCCCCCAGAGCTGTTAGGATCAAAAAGAAAATAATTAAAAAAACTTGTGTCTTTTTTATATGTTTCGGCGCTAAACTGATATCAATTAGAGCCAGTAATATCGGGAAATAACTGAAGAATATCTGGAAATTATATAAAGAACCTCCTGTATATGTATTCTCTTTTGATATGTAGAAATAATAACCGTTTTCTAAATTAAAAATTATGCTGATGGTATATGCAATCATTAAACCGATTATTATTTTTAAAAACCTGTTTGATCTTGTTTTGCTTCCATGCGCGAAATAATCAATAAAAATCGCGCTGAAATAATAACAGCAGTTACGCGCGATAAGGTAAATTGACCATGTATAATGCAGCGCGATGTTTGATTTTGTTCCGGGAATTTGCTCTAGAGTAAGGCTTATAAAATCAAATATCNCTGACGCGAAAATCGCGCAAAGCGTAATAATAAAAAGTTTCTGCTGAAAGTTATCAGTGTTGTATCTTCGTAAATAATCAATCGCAATCAGGATGATTATCAGACATGAGCCGATAGAAGCGTTGAAATACCCTATTATATTCATGCTTTAGAATCTCCTGCGCGGCGGGATTCATCGTTGTGTTTATGCATATATTTATCGATACTGCTTAAGAAATCATCAATAGTTTTGCTTCCGTCCGCAACAAATGTGTCAAGACCGAAGCTTATTTCTATGTTATAAGGTTTTTCATTTTTTTCATTATATAAAAACAATTCCTGATTTATCTTGTTTATAAAAATATCCAGTCCGTTTTCCGCTTTGCTTACAAGGATAAATTCATCGCCGCCGTAACGCGCCGCGAAATCTGTTTTTGCGCCGCATTTTTTTATTATTTTCGCAAAATTGCGCAGAGCATTGTCTCCTTCAAAATTTCCGTAAACCTCATTGATGGATCTGAAGTTATTAATATCGATCATCGCGAATACCCATGACTCGCCTGATCTGCTGCGTGAGATTCTGCCGGTTAATTCAAAAAAACTGTATCTGTTATCAAGTCCGGTCAGGCTGTCAATTCTGCTTTCTTTTATAATCAGGAATAAATAAATAAAAAGAAGAAGCGCGGATATAAACGGCCATATAAATTTTACATATATTGATGTGTTATTTTTATCCGTGAAATTACAACTTATTAAAAAATCGGCAGTTAATGCAAGCATCGCCGCCGCTAATACCGTACAGAATATTTTTTTTATATACCTGTTATTTTTGTATTTTATTAAACATTCGGCAAAAATCAAGATTATTATTAAAGCTGAGCCAATAAACAAATTCAAGGCATTGGGAAGAGTCATGTATTATCCCAGCCGGCTAATAGAATTTTACAGAATCCCTGAGGATCCAATTCCTTGTTTAAAAGTTTGCATATAGCCACACAGACTGGTATTTTCAGCTTATGCTTTTCCGCCAGAATATAAATATATTTTGCCGCGGCGATACCTTCCGGCAGATATCCGATTTCTCCGATCCGCGAAAGAAGATCGTCTATGTTTTTATATGGATTTAAAATATTTTTTTCTATTATTTCTCTGCCGAAACGCCTGTTTCTTCCGTAGATTGAACGGCATGTAACGTCTAAATCGCCGATTCCGGAAATTGATGTAAATGTTTCGGGATGAGTTGCGCCTAACGCTGTTCCAAGCTGTTGAATTTCGTTAAGCCCTGCCGCAAGTAAAAGTGATTCTGTGCCGTCTCCGAACATATCAATTTTACCGATAGTTTTCATCGCGTCTAATATGCCGAAAGCTATTGCTATTACGTTTTTCGCCGCTGCCGCCGCCTGTACTCCGCGGACATCCAGTGATGAATAAACAAGCAATCGAGGGTTTTTTAACAAATCTCTGAAGCGGATTGAGTTTTTAGGGCTTTCGCTGGCTGCGATTAAACCTGTTAATTTTCCTCTGGACACTTCTTCCGCGTGGCTTGGACCTGAAATATATACAAGAGATTGGCGGTAAAAACCAGGAAGGTAATCTTCCATTGTTTCAATAATAAGGCGCGGGCCGTTATCGGTTGGAATAAAACCCTTCGTTATTACCGCAATAATGGTCTTGCCCTCACGGATGGAGTTAACAGAAAGGCTTTTTTTAAGAGTGTCTAATAAAAAAAGAGAAGGGGCTGCGTAGATCAGGAATTGTTTTCCCTCGGCGGCTTCTTCAATATCCGAAGTTGCCTTTAAGGCTTCCGGCAGTTCAACATCAGGTAAATATCTTGTATTTTTTCTTTTATTGTTTATATCGTCTCTTACGTCTGTTTCGTAACTCCAGACAAGCACGTCATTGTCTTTTTCTGCGATTACCTTCGCAATTGCCGTTCCCCAGGCGCCGGCTCCTAAAACTCCGATATTAGTACTCATGCTTTATTATGACCTGTTTTGCTGTTTTCCTCAATATGTTAGTATCCGTCAAATAAATGATAAATACACTTGCATGTGTGTTCCTGCCATGTTAATCTAATATTGTGAGGAAATTAGCCAAATTAACCCTTTTTTTCAGTTTGACTTTCGTTATTACCTTTGCCGCGGTGACGGGAATAAAATTTGTGTCGCTGCGTGTGGATTGGGCTAAGATTTTACCGCCTTTGCCGGAAACCTCTCTTTCACTTTTAATTTCCGCGGCGCATTGGGCTTTGTCTTTGACTGTTTTTTCTACAATCGTTATAGCGCTTAATTATGCCGTGAGGAGAAATTGTTTCGCGGTTATGGCTCTTGTTTGCACAATAACGCTTTCGTTTTTATTTTCGTTTGGTATTTCGACAGCTCTGGAACAATGGAAGCTGGTACCGCCCGCTCAGAGCGCCGGTATTAGTCTTGGAGGGAAGGGTCTTATTCTATCCAATGCGATTGACAGCAGCGAGACTGCTGTAATTTTACTTAACGGCGCGGACGAACCTCACGGACCGCGCGTTGTCGCGATTCCAGGACAGCCGTTGGCGTATCAAAAGTCGGCTGCAGAAAATTTTGAATTACCGCGCGTTCCGTTTGGAAACGATACTCCCTGGTTTTTAAATAACCTTGCCATAGACATCAGATTGAATGCTGAGATGTTTCAAAAAAGATACTCGCAGGGGTTTTTCTCTTATTTATTTTATGTAGGAGCTCTTATTTTTCTTTTATGTTCACTGGGTTATCTTTTTAAGTTCAGCGTATGGCCGCTTGCGAATCTTTTTATTGCCGCTCTTGTTTTCGGGGGCGTTCTCTCGCTTAACACATTTGTAAATTCCGCTGAAATGCAGGAAATTATTTCCACATTTTTAAACGGGAAATTACCCGCGGATTCCGCTCTGCCTCTTGTTTATATTGCTTTTGGTTTGCTGATAAATCTTTATTCATTATTGGTTTATGCAGCAAAAAGGCGGGTTGACGATGACGTTTAATTTTGAAAAACTGCGGACGCCTCCTTTTCTTTTTATTTTTTACACAGCTGCCGCCGTTTTATTTGTATTGATTTTTCGTTTTATTTTTCCCGGCGTTGAATCGCCGCTTCCCATTTATTCGCGTAACTGGCGTCTTTTACAAGGATTGCTGGAAGTCTTTAATTTATTCCCTGCGATAGCATTGTCGGCTCTTGTAATACCATTCGGTCTTGCTTCATACGAGGAACACTATCAGAGTTTTTCGGATATGTTTTTTAAACGTCTTATTTCTTCTGTTATTACCGCCATTTGCGCTGTTGTTATTTTTTGTGTTATTTTCTTTTTAGCTCTCCCGATGGCAAAGAATTATAAAGACAATCTTAGTTACTCAGCCGATCTTTATAAACTTGCGAAATTTAATGTTCAAAAAAATATTAATGATAAA
The DNA here is from genome assembly GCA_009786715.1 of Treponema sp. The sequence goes on along the minus strand of WQRN01000046.1, from coordinate 5,262 downwards.
GACTGGGTTGGAGCTTCGCAATTCATTGCGATTTGCGATCGTATCTGGTACCGCAGCCCCGAGTTAAATTCTTTCAGAGACGAAATCGCTATAAATCTTGACGCCTACGTTTCCGGCGAGAGCGAGGAAAAATATTTAGCCCGTGAAGCGCTGTCCAGAGAATGGCGCGATAGTGACATTGTTCCGTTATCTGAAGATCAATCTCCGCTTAACGCTTCTCAGGCTATCGTTATGAGCAGGATCGCTTTTGATGAAATGCGTTACTTTGACGCTCACTGGCTTGCGACTCTCGGCACCCGGCTGGCTGTCCGCGGCAGCGCCGAAGCGGCAAACGCGGCGCGCCTTGCAAGCGAAGCCTGGAACATTATCGCGTCTCAGGCGCCGAATGCGATAGAGAGGCGTATGCATGAATTGTACAATTTAAAACTTTCCGGCTATCAGGCAATGGAATCGGGAGACTGGATACGCGCATTTTATATTTTTCAAGAGCTGCTTTCATATACGCCCGATGATCCGGACGCTAAAAACTTTATAGTTGTAAGTGAGCGGAATGCAAAAGAAACAGCGTTTTTTATCGATGAAATGGAACTTTCTCTCGGAGAGATTTTGAACGGCGCCATTTTTTCATTGCCAAGCGGTATTGGCGGCGGGCTGCCTGGAAGAGCTGTAATGCGTTTTGGCAGTTTAACATCGTCCGCGGATATCGCTTATGGAATTGGTTTTGAATATATTGAATTTGATCAGTTTATGAATCCAAAAATAAGTGTCGCTTCACGTTATGCAAAACTGGCGCCGATTATTATCGGTGAAAAACATAAAGTTTTGGTTTTAACCCATGCGCTGGATCGGGAAAACAAGGATAACAGTTACGAAGGAGAATGGCATTTAGGAAGTTCAGTGACAGGCGCAATCTTTTTGGATATTAGTTACGAAGATTTTTTACTTATTTCCAGCGTCAGGCACGGCCTTACTAATCTTAAAATGAACGAACTTTTTAACGCTTCAAAAAAGCTTGATAACGTAGGATATGTTTATCAGATATTCCAGGCGGAAATATTAAACCGGCTTGGTTCCGCTTTATTTTTCCTGCCGATGGCGATTATTGTGATTGTTGTCGGATGGCGTTACAGAGCGCAGGCAAAGCCGCGCTACCTTTTTGTCTTTCTCCTTCCCATTCTGCCGATTGTTTTCCATGGCTTTGTACATTTATACCGTTCTATTTCTAACACGATGGGCATATGGCTTGTGTTGAGCCTAGGCTTTTCCGCCGCGCTTACCGTTTATATTATCACTCTTGCCGTTGCTTTATTTGCTTCGCTTATTATTTTGGCTGCGCAGCATAGTTAGTTTTTTCCAAATCCAAGAGCCTTTTTTTAATTTCTAAACCGCCTGCGTATCCTGTCAGACTGCCGTTGCTCCCGATTACCCTGTGACACGGGATGATAATCGCTGCCGGATTTTTATTATTTGCCATGCCGACAGCCCTGCATGCTTTTGGATTGCCGATTGCGGCGGCTAGCTGCGTGTAACTGCATGTTTCGCCGTAAGGAATTTTCTTCAGTGCATTCCACACTTTAATTTGAAAATCTGTGCCATGAAGAGAAATCGGTAAATTAAAATTTTTCCGTTTTTTATCAAAATATTCGCCTAGCTGTTTTATTGTTTCTTTTAAAATTTTAGTTTCATCTTTTTCATAATCGCTTGTTATTTTATCTTTTTTGAAAGAAACATCGCATATAACTCCATTTTCTTCTGCGATAAAAAGGTTACAGAATTTATGATTAAAAAGTATAAATTTTTTCATATGTAAAGTGTAACACATTATATTATTTTTGGTTATAAATTCAGAAACTATTAACCATGGAGGTTTATATGAAGAGGTTAACAATTTCCTTAGTTATTATCGCTTTGATTGCGGGTTCAATTTCCGCGCAGCCGATTAAAGACGAGCGCGCTGCTCAAGGAGAACAAAAGAATGAAGTGGCTGTAAATCCACAGGCAAGAGGAAATCACAGACATCCGGCAAATCCTCAAGCAGGCAGCCGCCAGGAAAGAAGCGTTCGTCCTGAAGCGCAAAACCGCCAGCAGCAAGCTAATAATGTGAAAGTAGAAGGCACATTAAAACTGGAAAAAGGTTTTGTCGCGATTGAAAGCGGCGAGAATGTATATCTTGTTCCGATGCTGAACCGCTACATCGGTTTCATAAGCTCTCTTAAAGAAGGCGCTAAAGTAACTGTAGAAGGCCGCGGATTCAGAAACATGGTTCAGCCTGTAAAGGTTAGTATTGACGGAAAAGATTATGATTTTAATATTGCGATGCCGCAAGGACAAACTATGAAAAAGCAAAACTTTGATAATCGCAGAGATAATGCAAGACCGGGGAACAGACCTGATCGTAAGGATTTCTCTCATGGCAGAAAACACGCGCATGACAGAAACGGCTGCAGATGCAGATAGGCGTTAAGGTCTGATATCGATAAGGGGGTTCGTCAGATTTGACGGCCCCTTTTTTTATACAACAGCCGCTTCGAATAGCTCTTTTACTTCTTTAAAAACTTCCACAATAAGCGGATCGAACATTTCGCCGGAACTGTCCATGATAATTTTTACAGCTTCCTCAGAAGTAAAAGGTTCTTTGTAGGGACGTCTTGATACTAACGCGTCGTATACATCGACAACCGCCATTATGCGTCCCTGCAGCGGAATATTCAACCTGTCCAGTCCGCGCGGATAACCCTTTCCGTCCCATCGCTCGTGGTGATAGCCGGCGAACAATTTTGCGTTTGTAAGGAATTCGGTATCGCTTCCGGCATGAGAAGCCATTTGGTCGATGATACGTTCTCCTTCGCTTGCATGGGTTTTCATTATTTCATATTCTTCCGCAGTTAGTTTGCCGGGTTTGTTTAGGACAGCGTCAGGAATGACAACCTTTCCTACATCGTGTAAACGCGCAGAAGAGCAGAGCAGATCAATATCCATCGCCGATAATTCTTTCTCGTAAACATTATGCGAAATCATCGCATCAATTAAAATTCTTATATATGTTGTTGTACGCTCAACATGATTACCTGTTCCTTTGTCGCGGTTTTCGATCATATCCGCAATAACAAAAACCATACTGTTTTGCAATTTCTGAAGCTGTATTGTTCTTTGATGAAGAAGGGCAGTCCGTTCGCGGATAATATCATCGATATCAAGATGTTTCATAATGCGGTTTATCAGCACAGGCGGTGAAAATGGTTTTGTAATAAAATCAATTACGCCAAGCTGGAAACCGCGCGCTTCCACATCGGAATCTGTCATTGCGGTAAGAAAAATAACGGGAATATCAGCCAACGCGGCATTACTTTTTAAACGATTTAACGCTCCAAAACCGTCCATTTCCGGCATTTCGATATCCAGTAAAATAATATCCGGAACAATTTTTTCGATAAGAGCGAACATTTTCGAAGCCGAAGGCATAGTCATCACCCTGTATTGCCCCTTCAACACTTCATTTGCGATAGTTAAATTAATTTCATTATCGTCTACCACGAAAACAGTTTTCTGCATAATATGCTCCCCTGATTTATATTTATGGTGTTTCCAGCCATATTACCATGAAATTTGGACAAAATCAAGGTTTTAATTAGTATTTAATTATATTATTACATTGAGTAACCAAAAAATAATGATTTTATCCAAAAATTGATTTATAATAAGAATGGAAGAAACTAAAAGAGAGGAGTTATCAAAATGAAAAACGAAAGAATTTTTTACAAATGCAGCCGCTGCGGAAACATCATCACCTACATCCACAACGTCGGCCCAGCCGTAATCTGCTGCGGCGAAAAAATGCAGGAATTAAAACCAAACACATCCGATGGCGCGCATGAAAAGCACGTCCCTGCAGTAACGCGCGAAGGAAACAAATTAAAAGTCGCAGTAGGCAGCGTCGCCCATCCAATGACTGCAGAGCATCACATCGCATGGATCATCGCCGCGGAAGAAGGTAAAACACAGCGTGTCGCATTACAGCCAACCGGCGCACCATCAGCAGAATTTATTATCGGCGACGGCCCTGTTACCGTTTACGAATATTGCAACTTACACGGGTTATGGGCTGCGGAAGTTTAAATGTGTGAAGTTAGATTCGCCGGGTTGTTTCCGGCGGATCTGGTTTTTAATTTTATCAATAGTTTGCAGAAACCAAGTAACAAAAACGAAAATCCTATAAAACCGGCTGTGATTAAAAGTATCCATAATCCGACCATTCCAAAACCATAAGTCTCATAATCAAGAAAGAAGTATGGAAATTTCGTAATACTGCTGCCGTATCTGTATATTCCGCCTAAGGCTTTGTATATCGCCGTATAAGCAATATAAAAAATCGGGAATAAAGCCCACATAAAAGGATGCCACCATTTATAAACATTTTTCTTTTCAAAAAATAAAAAATCTCCAAACATCAGCAAGGGAACTGCTACATGAAGTAATATGCTGTCAATCGATTCTTTCCGCGTACTGTCAGCTAGATCCAATGTCGGTTTTAACACAAAATTATATATAAAAAAAGTTAACAGAATTGAAACTAATGCCATCCCCTTGAATATGATATATTTATTTTCTTTGGAAACGTTCGATTTAATTTCACGAACCAATGTTACAACTGCCAGAATCACGCACATCAGATTGCTTTGAATTGTGAAATAAGCAATAGTTGACATTATATCTGTCCTGAAGAAATTAATTATTAAGCCAATCGTTACGAAAATTATTAACGTTATATTAATTATAAAACGAATTATTTTTTGAGAATTACCGATTAATAATTTTTGGCCAGTTTCCATATGTCAATTTTACTTAATTTTTGGATGAGCGTCAATTGAAGGGAGGGAAGCTGATAGTTGTATTATTATGCAGAATATAATAGGATTAAATAATGGATGCTGTTATTCAAGCCGAATTAGAAAAACTTAAAGAACTCATTATAAAGGCGATCCCTGTGGAGCAAATTTACCTTTTTGGCTCTTATGCTTACGGCACACCGCACAAGGATTCTGATTTAGATTTATATGTTGTGCTGAAGGATGAAGTTGAAATGCGTGAAATTGATGCTTCGATAACAATCATGAGTGCAATTTGTGATGTTAAAACAATGCCTGTAGATATTATCAGTACTAAAAAAAGCAGATATCTTTGGCTGAAAAATGGTCCAACCATGGAACGAAAAATTGCAAGAGAAGGGATATTGTTGTATGGTTGATATGGCATATATTCTGC
>WQRN01000045.1 GCA_009786715.1 Treponema sp. | reverse complement strand
GAAGAAATGGGCATCAACATTCCTGATGAAAAAGCCAACGAATTTGAAACAGTGAAGGACGCGTACGAATTTATTAAATCCCAGCAGAAATAATAAAAACGCTCCTGATTCAGAAAGGAAAAATAAACTGGCGGCATTTCAAAAAGCCGCCGGTTTTAAATTTAAAAATATCAGTCTGTTAAATCTTTCATTCATGCACCGATCCGTTTCAAATGAAACGGGCAGTAAAGCCAACAACGAGCGCCTCGAGTTTTTGGGCGATTCAATTCTCGGAGCGGTATGCGCAACGCTTTTGCATGAGACATTTAAAGAAAAAAGCGAAGGCGAACTGGCAAAAATAAAATCCGTGGTTGTGTCGGAAAATGTTCTCTCGGAAATTGCTCTCAGCCTTAAAATTGATCAAGTGCTGCTTCTCGGCAAGGGAGAAGAGCTGTCTGGCGGCAGAACCAAAAAGGCGATTCTTGCCGACGCGATGGAAGCTCTGATAGGCGCGCTGTATCTTGACTGCGGCTATAAAACCGCGTTTGATTTTGTCAGCCGCTGCTTAAAGCCGGAAATTGAAAAAGTAACCGGCACCGATTATCACAAAGATTATAAATCGATACTGCAGGAATACTGCCAGCGCCAATTCCGCTGTTACCCTGAATATATTTTAATAAAACGCTCAGGACCCGAGCATGACCGTACTTTCTGGATGGAAGTAAAAATTGCAGATGATGTCTGCGGCAAGGGAACGGGAAGAAACAAAAAAAGCGCAGAGCAGGAAGCGGCAAAAGCGGCGTGGGAGAAAATCAGCGGAGAAGCGAATTAATTAGAATCTTTATCTCGCAGAGACGCAAAGGACGCAAAGATCGCAAAGGTAATTGCGTAATTCTAAAGCTTATGTGGTTCGTGTCAAAAAAAATTGTTATACTTAATTTAGGAGCTTAAAATGAAAAAATTACTTTTTATATTAATTGTTATCAGTTTGTTTTTCAGCGGCTGCGCCGGCACCGGCGGCACCGCGGCTGAAGCGGAAAAGCCGCTTCCCGATGTCGATATTTTCGCCGATTATAAACTGCCGGGTGAGTTTCATGTTTATATCGCTTTTGGGCAATCTAATATGCAGGGGCCCGGTACTATTCGACCTGAAGACAGAGAAGGCATTAGCGAGCGTTTCAGGATAATGAATGTGGTTGCAGGCAGATACGCCGCTACTAGCCGCGAAAAGCACAAATTATACAGAGCTGTGCCGCCTCTCATAATTCCCGACGGCAATTTAACAAATTACCTCGGTTTAAGCATCGGCTTAACTCCTGTTGATTATTTCGGGCGCGTGTTAATAGCAAACGCTCCTGAAAATGTGACTATCGGAGTAATCGCCGCGGCAAACGGAGATATGGCTCTTGCCTCGTTTCATAAAACCAAAGGCGAAGATTATTACAAAGGAAAAGGAACCTTGAGCGGAAGACCGAGCCAAACAGAAATGTCAGGAATGGCAAGATATAAAGGCGCAGGTTACGCGAATATGTATGATGCGATAATTCAAAACGCGAAGATTACGCAGAGAGAAGGCGGAATTATAAAGGGAATAATAGTTCATCAGGGTGAAAGCGGAGTAGGTTTGGAAAACATGGATTGGGATGAACTTTTAAAAGAGATCTACGATGATATGCTTTCCGATTTAAAATTGGCGCCCAATTCGATTCCAATTTTATTAGGACAGACATGGAACGGCGGTTCCGGTAACACAAGCGGTGCGCTTTCAAACGAAAGCAGAATAAAGCCGCTTTTGCCAAATGCGTGGATAATCAGCTCCGTTGGCGCAACAGGAAGAACCGGTCAGGGACAGCCTGACAACATTCATTTTGGTTCCGCAGGTCTCCAATTACTCGGCACGCGGTATGGGGAAAAGATGGCGGAGCTGGTGTATAAATAGCGCTTTAATCCTTCTCTTTAAGCAGCGCGTCGTTATTCAAAACTTTAAACGATACCGCTTTTGGAGAATGGGAATCGCGTATAACGATGCCCTCCTTGTCTAAACCGCTTGGGTATTTGCCTCTGGCTTTTTCCAGCAGGGTTTCAAGAGGGTAGTCGAACGCTTCGCCGCGCTCTTCCAGCGGGACTGTTTGCAATCCGAGTTCGGCGCAGAATTTGACGGCATCATCGTATACCATGTATTTGTTGGATTCGCCGTCTTTAACATCGAAAACATACCATTCAATTTCTGCTAAGCGCAGTTTGTTTCTTTGAATTCCGGGGCCGCATATTTCTCCTGTAAGTACAATATTTTTTCCAAGTTTTGCGAGTTTTTCTTTTAAACCGTATTTGTAAACAGGTGTCCAGTAAAGGGAGTCTTGTTCGTCTTTAATTTCTTTGTTTCTTGAACAGCAGCCGATCTTTCCGTCGATATAGTAAACAATCCCGGAAGTGCCGTCCATTTTTGTTGTGATGTAATACGGCTTCCCTTTGAGTTCTTCCAAAAGTTCAAGCGCGGACTGTATGCGGATTTCGTCTGATGCGGGAACGCCGTAAGGCCTCTCTCCGATGATTGTTCCGCCCGCGTTGGCGGTTTCGGGGATATACCATTTTTTTACATTTAATTTTTCTGTTACATCGGTCTCTTCTGCGCAGCTTGCAAGTTCGGGAAATTTTTCCAACGGTAATAATAACCCCTGCGATAACTGTCCGCGCATCTTCATTGTTTTTATTCTAAAACCTTGCCCGTTATCAACATTATCGCGGAAAGAAGAAGATCGAAGGAACTCATAACGCTCATCGACAGGTAAAAAACTGTCAACTTCAAAATAAACGCCTAAGTCTCCTTCTTTAAACTCGCCTTTTTTTGTAACGCACTGCCAGCCCATGACGTGCGCAAGTTCTAAAAAATCGGAATCGGGGATTTGTGTTATAGATTTAACTTTTTGAATTGTTACAAGTGAACGCATGTTTACCCCCTATCATTATATACCCTTTTTGCAATTTCCAACAGTTTTTCTCGGTTGTTTTGCGCAGGATCGTCTAACACGGTTTCTAAAAGTTCTTTTAAAACCGCGCCCAGCATTTTGCCTGAGGGGATACCGATCGCCATCAGATCTTTTCCGCTGACGGCGAGGTCTTTCAGCGAGAAGGCGCGGCCTTCGGCGAGGACTTCATCGATTCGTTTGGAGAATGTATTAACAGAAGCAAAATTGCCTGCCTTGCCTGTAAAGGCAAACGTATCGCAGCGGCGCAGACTGTACATATCTTCGAGGTTTTCTTCGCCTGCGCGCGCGATGAATCTGCGTACGGCGGCATCTGTCCAGTCGTCGTCATATTTAAACATATGTTCTTTTATTAAATGGCAGACCTTGTCTGTAACAGCGTTAGGGTAGCGAAGCCTTTCCATAATTTCGCGGCACATGGCAGCCGACACTTCGTCGTGGCGGTAAAATGTTATAACGCCGCTTGCCTCGTCAATTCCGCGGCAGGGAGGTTTTCCGATGTCGTGGAAAAGGGCTGCAAGGCGCACTTCCTGCGAATAGTTTTTTGACGCCGCGAAATCGCAGGCGAGAAGCGAATGATCCAGTACATCAAACTGATGAAAACCTTTTTGTTCAACGCCGCGGCAATCTGATAATTCTTTAAGAAACAGGTGCATTAATCCCGTGTCTTCCATCAGTCTTAACCCCTGTGAAGGAAGAGAAGAAGCGATAATTTTTTCGAATTCGTCGCGCACACGCTCGCCGGAAACTTTTTCGCATACCGAAAGCGCGTCAGGTATTGCGTCTAACGTTTTCTGCTCTATTATATATCCCAGCTGGGCTGCGAACCGTACAGCTCGTAACGGGCGAAGTCCGTCTTCGCTGAATCTTTGCGAAGCGTCTCCCACGCAGCGGATCAATTCCGCTTTTATATCTTTTGCGCCTTTGAACGGATCAACTACTTCGCCTGACGGAAGGCGCAGGGCGATGGCGTTCATTGTGAAATCGCGCCTTGAAAGATCTTCCTCGATTGTTTTTGCGTAGGAAACTTTATCAGGTCTGCGCCCGTCAGAATAATCCGCTTCCGTTCTGAATGTTGTAACCTCGGCGCTGTTTTTTTTATACAAAACGGTGACAGTCCCATGCTTGATGCCTGTCGGAATAACCTTACCCTTATTGCTCTGTATAATGGCGGTAACTTCATCAGGCGTAGCGTCTGTTGCTAAATCCCAATCATGGATTTTTTCACCTCTTAGCATATCTCTTACAGCGCCGCCAACAAGATATATCTCTTTCCCGGCGTTATTAAAAATTGAGGCAATCTCTTTTAGCACAGGATCGATACTCTTTGTCAATTGAATTTTCCTTCTTGGATAAGTATACTACATTAATTATGTAAAGAAATCTCGCAAAGACGCCAAGAACGCAGAGGACGCAAAGTTATTAATTCGGCGTTCTTAGCGGTCTTTGCGCCTTTGTGGGAAAAAAGGGTAATAATTTGTTAGGTATAATATTCACGGGCGGAGAAGCGCCGAATGGGCAGATTATAAAACGCCTGATTGAGACAGAAGTAAAAGACGCGCTTTTTGTCGCCGCCGATTCTGGGTTTGCCGCCGCGCAGGATGCTGGTATTACACCGGATATAGTAATCGGAGACTTTGATTCTCTCGATAAACCATGCCTTGAAAATTTTCCTAAAGAGCGCGTTATACGTTTTGAACAAGACAAGGATTATTCCGACACAGAGCTCGCCTTTTCACTTGCAGTTGAAAAAGGCTGCTCTGAAATTTGGATCATCGGCGGCGGCGGCGGAAGGATCGATCATCTTTTCGCTATTAGATCGCTTTTTGAAAGGGATTTGTTTCCTGCGAGGTGGATTACCGCCTGCGAAGATATTCACTGTATCGACGCACAAACAACAAAGAACCAAGTTGGCGCGAATTTGCATAAGGACGCGATTGTTTCTGTGTTTCCCCTTGGCGCTGGACCCTGGGAAGCAAAGAGCGAAGGGCTTAAATGGCCGCTTACCGGTCTATCCTGGGACAGAGGTTTCTTTGGTTTAAGCAACGCGGCAGTAGACGGGAATTTTTCGATAATAGCGGAAAGCGGCAGATTTATGGTAATATTACAACTGTGTGCTCCGTTGTAAAATTTATTGGAGGATAAGTTGTCAGCAGTAATACTGGATGGAAAAACCTTAAGTTTAAAAATCCGCGAGGAAGTTAAAGCAAAAGCCGCTGCGATAAAAGCAAAGGGTATTGTTCCCTGTCTTGCTGTTGTGCTTGTCGGGGAGGACGGCGCGAGCCTTTCCTATGTTAAGTCGAAAGAAAAAGCGCTTGCAGAAGCCGGGATGGAAAGTCTTGATATCAGGCTGCCTGAATCTACAAGCGAAGAGCAGCTTTTAAAAGTTATCTGCGATTTAAACAACAACGAAAAAGTTCACGGCATTTTGGTGCAGTCGCCTGTACCTAAACATATCAACGAAGAGAAAGTAATTGAGGCTGTGTTGCCGCAAAAAGATGTTGACTGCTTTCACCCCGTTTCTGTTGGAAATATGATTCTTGAAAGACCGGGTTTTCTGCCGTGTACGCCGCACGGGGTTCTTGCTATGTTACGCGAATACAATGTACCCGTTTCAGGCAGCAATGTTGTGGTGGTGGGAAGATCCAACATTGTTGGAAAACCGCTTGCGAATTTATTAATCCGCCGCGAATACAACGCGACAGTAACTTTATGCCATACAGGAACAAAAGATCTTAGCAGTCATACTTTACAAGCTGATATATTAATCGTAGCGGCAAGGAACCCCGAGTTTATAAAACCGGAAATGGTTAAGGAAGGAGCCGCGGTAATTGACGTTGGAATTAACCGCGTGCCTGACACAAATGAAAAAAAAGGCTACCGCGTTTGCGGCGACGTGGATCCGTCTGTTGCTCAAAAAGCCGGGTTTTATACGCCTGTTCCCGGCGGAGTAGGTCCCATGACTATCGCGATGCTCTTGCAAAATGTAATTGAAGCCGCAGAGAGGAGTTTAATGTGAACGACGATAACAACAATATCGAAAATATTCCTTCAACATCTGCTTTGTCAAAACTCGGAATTACCGCAATCGGCTATACCGCAGGCGGTGTTTTTCTTTTAATTTTAAATATGCTTGCCCGCTTCAGAGGGCTTGGACTTATTGTAGGAGGGCTTGTCTGCCTTGTCGGCATTGGATCCCTTCTTTCAAAAGATCCGGCGGACAGAAAAGCCGGTATTATCATTACGGCGGCAGGAGCGCTCGCGGTGCTTTCAAAAACGGGAATCCCGGCGGTAACCGCGATTTCAAGCACTTTACTCAGTATCGGGGCGATCGGGCTTTTGGCTCTTGGCATCATAAATGGAATAAAATTCTTAATCGGCCTTAAAAAACGTTCGTAAATGGCGCATAACAAAAAATATTTTTTTGAAACTTACGGCTGCCAGATGAACAGCGCCGAATCTGCCTCTCTTACGCTTGTCTGCAAAGAACGCGGATGGCTTGAAGCTCAGGACTGGAATGACGCGGATCTTGTACTTCTTAACACATGTTCTGTCAGGCTGACAGCTGAAAAACGGGCTCTCGGGCGCATCGCTCATTACGCGGGAATTAAAAAAAAGCAAAAAAGAAATATTACGCTTGTAATAGCAGGCTGCATGGCTCAAAGGTTAGGCGAAAAGCTCAAAGATAAATTTCCGCAGATTGATTATGTTATGGGAACTTCCGCAAGATCACAATTTCCCCTTATTTTAGAAGCTGCGGAAAACGAAACAAAGGCGTTATTCGACATTAATGAAAAAACAGTTTTTTCATTTTCTAATTCTCATCTTGAAGAAGGTCAGTTTAGAAGTTTTATTCCAATCATGCACGGCTGTAATAATTTTTGCTCTTATTGCATTGTTCCGTATGTTAGGGGAAGGGAAGTCTCGCGCAACCCGCAAAATATAATGCAGGAGATCCGCCTTGTGGCAGAAAGGGGGGTGCGCGAAGTCACCTTGCTTGGGCAGAATGTAAACAGCTATTTTTGGGAACAGGACGGAATGGATTTTTCCGCTCTGTTACAACAAATCGCTTATGAGGCGGAAAAAACCGGGGTAAAGCGGATACGCTTTTTGTCGGCGAACCCAGGCAATTTTTCGTCTAAAACGATTGAAACGCTTGCCTCTAATAGGATTTTTTGCAGGCATATCCACCTTCCTGTACAGAACGGCTCGAATAATGTGTTAAAAGCGATGAACCGAGGCTATACGGCGGAACGTTTCATAGAATTGGTAAGGGAAATTCGCTCCGCAATGCCTGAAATCACCCTTTCCACCGATATATTAGTCGGTTTTCCCGGTGAAACCGAGGAAGATGTGGTAAAAACTCTCAATTTAATGGAAGAAATCAAGTTTCTTTACTCTTACATGTACCATTTTAACCCCCGCGAAAGCACAAAGGCCTTCGATCTTCCTGATAGGATAAGCGAAGAAGTAAAGAAAGAAAGACTTTCAAGGGTTATTGCTTTGCAGAAAAAGCACACTTCGCATTTGTTAAAAAGCCGAATCGGCAGTACGGAAACAGTATTAGTAGAAGGAATTTCGCGAAAAAATGCCGATGAATTAATAACAAGGACTGAAAAAGACGAAATGGTGGCGGTTCCCGGCCCCGGCTCGATGATAGGCTCTTTTGGAAGACTTACCCTTTCAGCCTTGAAGGGAAATACATTCCGAGCAAAGGAGATTTGTAAATGCCCTGGCGATTAATTTTAACATTAGTTATTTTCATTATTTTTGTGATATTTGCCGCTTTCAATCTAGACAACAGGTGCAACATCAGTTTTGGTTTTAAGGAATTTGAACAAGTCCCGGTTTTTATGACCGTATTTTTTTCATTCGTAGTAGGGTTAATATGCGCGCTTCCTATGGTTCTGCACATAAGAAAAAAGCGTGAAAATAAACCGGCAAAGACAGGCAAGAAAAAATTATTTGAGAAACCTGCGGAAATGGAAGCGTATGAACCTATTGAAGATGAACAAGTAAAAATTGACGCGCTTTCCGCGAGAGAAAGATTTTTTGCCAAGAGGCATAAAAAATGAATAGATTCTGCGCCGCCGTATTTGCGTTCATCTTATGCTGTTTTCTCCCGTCTGCGGTATGCGCGCAAACAGGTCTTTCTCTTGAAGTTGAAATTAAGAATATGGAAGCCGCCGCGTCTAAAAAAGGAATCCCGGCATCTGAGAGACATGACGCTCTTGTGCGTCTTTCCCGCCTGCGCCAGTTAACAGGCGACATTGAAGAAGCTGCAAGGAGCTGGTTCGAAGCGGCAGGCGCGATCCCAGGCAGGGTAGACGATGACGCTCTTTTATCCTGCGCGTATTGTCTTGCCGCAATGGGCGAATGGGACAGAGCGATCACCGCGCTGACTCCGTTGCTGCCAAAATCGCCGCGTGCGCGTTTTTTAAACACAAGCATAAATGCAATCAAGACAGGAGATTTATCAGAACTGGGCGCGCTTGCAGATAACGCTGAATATTCGCAAATTAAACCTGAAATAATTTTCGTGTTATGGAAATTATCAAGCGGCGCGCTTGCTGTCTCATCTTCGGGAGAGATGTCTCCTTTCAAACTGGGAGGCGGTTCGGAAATGTGGCGCCAGCGCCTAATCGCGGAATTTCCGCAAACACCCGAGGGTCGTTTGGCCGCGGGAACTTCATCTTTAATCACAGTCCGCCCCATTCCTTTTTGGCTCTTCGCGGGCGGCCTTGATTCATTGTCTTTAACCGCTAATCCAGCGCCGGGAAATGCTGTGATTCAAACGGCGCAAACGCAGTCTGCCGCCGCCGTTCAGCCGGCAGCGCCTTCTCAGCCCGCAGTAACACAGCCAGCGGTTGTTGCTTCGCCGCGGCTGCAAACAGGTATCTTCGGCCGCCAGCCAAACGCACAGGCACATGCCGCAAATCTTCAAAATGCGGGTTTTACCCCGTCGATAGAACTACGCGCTGTGAATGGAAACCAAATGTGGGCGGTGACTATTCCCGCCGGCAGCGACCAGATCCAAACCGCCGATACTCTTCGCGCAGCCGGGTTTGAATCTTTTTTGATAAAATAATAAGTTGAATTTTAAAGCGATCTACACGCCGATTCATATTAAATAAAATATAACATCTTGGCTAATTCCCTCAAAACCAGTAAAGTTATATAAAGGACAACCAAATGAAACCATACGCACAAATGACAAAAGATGAGCTTTCATCATTAAAAAGCAGCCTGGAAAGCCAGTTAAACAGCTGTAAAGAAAAAGGCAAGAAACTCAATATGACCCGCGGTGTTCCCTCGCAAGAGCAGTTGGATCTTTGCAACGGTATGTTAACATGCCTTAGCGCTGATGATTATAAAGCCGCAAACGGAACCGATTGCCGCAACTACGGCGGATTGGACGGCATACCGGAATTAAAAAAGATATTCGCGGAACTTTTGGATTTAACTGAAGAAGAAGTAATCGTTGCCGGCAACTCATCGCTTGCTTTGATGTTTGACAATGTCGCCGTGAATATGTCTCACGGAGTAAGAGACGGCGTGCCCTGGCAGAGTCAGGGGAAGGTAAAATTTTTGTGTCCCACTCCCGGATACGATCGCCATTTTACAATTTGCAATTATTTTCATATCGAGATGATCCCTATCGAAATGGGGTTTGACGGTCCCGATATGGATACCGTAGAAGAAATGGTCGCTTCCGATCCAATGATAAAAGGCATATGGTGCGTTCCCAAATTTTCCAATCCTACAGGCATTGTTTACTCGGAAAGCACAATAAAACGATTGGCAAATTTAAAACCTGCCGCGAATGATTTTCGCGTTTATTGGGATAACGCGTACGCCTTCCACGACCTTGGAGATACAGAAACAAAAATTTCAAATATTATCCGTCTTTGCGAAGAAGCGGGGAACCCGAATATGGTTTACATGTTTGTTTCATTTTCGAAAGTAAGTTTCGCCGGTGCTTCCGTCACCTGTATGGCGTCTTCAAAATCAAACTGCGAGCATATCCGAAAACGCTTAAGCGCCCAGACAATCGGCCCGGACAAGTTAAACCAGCTGCGCCATGTGCGTTTTTTCAAAGACACTGCCGGTATCCAAGCTCACATGAAAAAACACGCGGCAATTTTAAAACCGAAATTTGAGCTTGTAAATAACACCCTTTTAAATGAACTCGGCGGACTTGATATCGCAAGGTGGACAAACCCCGCAGGCGGTTACTTTATCAGTTTTGATTCGCTGGAAGGCTGCGCGAAACGAATCGTCGCCCTGTGCGCGGACGCAGGCGTCGCCTTAACCCCGGCAGGAGCGACATACCCTCATGGAAATGATCCGCATGACAAAAATATCCGTATCGCGCCTACTTGCCCGCCTCTTGGCGAATTAAAAGAAGCGCTGGAAATTTTCTGTATTGCGGTTAAGCTGGCAAGTATAGAGAAACTGATAATGCGTTTTTAGAATTTCAATAAAAGCGTCATCCTAGATATTTTCTGAGCTTCTCAAACATCTCGTTAACATCCAGCGGTTTTCCCAAATGATCGTCCATACCCGCTTCAATGCAGGCTTCAATGTCTTCCCTAAAAACATTCGCTGTCATCGCGATAACAGGAAGTTTTCTGTTCTTTATTTCCGGGATTGATCTTATAAGCCGGGTAGCTTTGTATCCGTCAATTACAGGCATTTGAATATCCATTAAGATGCAGTCGTATTTATTCAAATTTGCCTTAACCATATCATACGCTTCTTTTCCGTTCTCGGCGCAGTCAATTAAAATGCCTGTATTTTCCAAAAGCGAGATTATTATTTCGCGGTTAACTTCCACATCTTCCGCAAGCAGTAATTTTTTTCCTGTAAAATCGTTATTCTGCGGCAGAACCGCGCTGTCTGTCTGTTCTTCGCTTTGATCGCCTTCGGCTTTTTGATTCTTTATCGTAAAAATAAACGACGCGCCTTTTCCAAGTTCGGAAACAATCCTGATATTGCCGTCCATCAATTCGATTATACGTTTGGAAATAACAAGTCCCAATCCTGTGCCGCCGAACCTGCGGCTTATTCCGCTTTCAGCCTGGCCGAACGCGTTAAAAAGCCTTGACTGCTGTTCGGGTGATATGCCGATTCCGTTATCCTTTACTTCTATATGAAGTTCATATTCGCCGTTATTTTCGCCGAGCATGACGGCTTTTAAACTTATTTCGCCTTTTTCAGGCGTGAATTTTACAGCGTTCGTTAAAAGATTTGTTATTACCTGCACAAGGCGCTGGTCATCGCCGATCAGGTAATTTGGAATTCTTTCGTCAATCTCAAGGGATAATTTCTGGTTTTTTTCATCTAAACGGAAGTTTGCGACGCCTATCGCTTTCTGCAGCATTTTTGTAAAGTTGTATCTAACAGGGGATAATTCCAGCTTGTTCGCTTCTATTTTTGACATATCAAGCACATCGTTAACAATACCCAAAAGATGCGCGGACGCGTTTTCGATTTTACCGAGTGCGATGTTTTTTTTCTCTAAATTATTTTCATTTTTACAGATCATGGTCATGCCGACAATCGCGTTAAGCGGAGTGCGTATTTCATGGCTCATGTTGGCAAGAAAATCGCTCTTGGCGCGGTTTGCCGAATCCGCTTCGGCAGTGCG
>WQRN01000044.1 GCA_009786715.1 Treponema sp. | reverse complement strand
AAAGGTCTCGTATATGTCTTATCTAATCCTGCAATGCCCGGATTGGTAAAAATAGGGCAAACAACAAACGAGATAACAAGCCGTATGAATGAACTAAACACAACAGGCGTTCCATTGCCTTTTGAGTGTCTTTTTGCCTGCGAAGTAGATGATTGCAAAGTTGTGGAAAACGCGCTGCATAAGGCATTTTATCCCAATAGAGTAAACCCAAGAAGGGAGTTTTTTGAGATTGATCCGGATCAGGCAATTGCTATATTACGGCTATTTGCGAAAAAGGATGTTACTCCTGCTATAACAGCAGAAATTAATAAATCTGTTTCTACTGCGGAGAAAGAAGCTTCAGAAAATTACAAAAGAAGACGACCTCCGTTAAATTTTGCCGAGATTGGTGTGCCTATAGGCGCTAAACTGGTTTTTACTTACGGCGAAACATCAGCGGAAGTGTTTGTGTCATCTGATAGAAAAGTAAAAACAGCAGACAGCGATGAAGAAAAATCTTTAACTCAGGTTACAAGAGAAATTCTTGACATTGATTATAATATACAACCTACAAGGTATTGGAGTTATGAAGGCAAATCGCTTAATGCCTATTACAATGAAACTTATACTTTTGTGGGATGAATAAATGCCCCATCTCCAAGCCATCGGTCTATTCGTAACCAACCTAGAAAAAATGGTAACATTCTACCGCGACACAATTGGACTGGAAACCAACTGGAAAAGAGGTGAACCAAACGCCGAGTTTCAAACCGGTGAATGTAAACTGATTATGTACGGACGAAAAGATTTTGAAAAAATGACATCACAGGAATATGGATACCCTAAAGGTAACAATGGTACAATGGAAATAGCTTTTGAAATGAAAACTTACGATGATGTGGACAAGGAATATAAAAGATTAATGGATTTAGGCGTTAAAAGCATTTTTCCGCCAACGACAATGGAATGGGGACAGCGAACAAGTTATGTTGCAGACACGGAAGGGAATTTGATCGAAATAGGATCGTTTAATAATTAGGAGAAATATTATGTGTAAACTAGAATCAATCCTCGGCGACATAACCACTCAAAAAGTTGACGCAATCGTAAATGCCGCAAACACAAACCTAATGGGCGGCGGCGGAGTAGACGGCGCAATACACGCTGCTGCAGGGGCCGAACTGCTAAAAGAATGTATAAAAATCGCAGAAAGCCGCCGCCCGAATGTGCCGTGTCCTACAGGAGACGCTGTAATTACCGGAGCGGGAAGGCTGCCTGCGAAATATGTGATACATACTGTAGGGCCTGTTTGGAACGGCGGAAATAAAAGTGAGCCCGAATTGCTTGCTTCGTGTTACAGAAAAAGTTTAATGCTTGCGAATGAGAATGGTATCGAAAGCATCGCTTTTCCGAATATCAGTACAGGGATTTACAGTTATCCAAAAGATAAAGCGGCAGACATTGCTATCAATACAGTTAGAGAAACATTGAAAGAAATAACCGGAATAAAACAGGTTATTTTTGTATGTTTCGATCAGGAAAATTATTCATTATACCAATTAAGATTTTAATGGAATAATATTAATAAATTATCTGAATTTCCTTAAAAAAATTGAAAATTGTAGATTTTATCCGTCTGGGAGGTTAAATTTGAAGTAAGATGGGGTTGTTTTGTATCGATAATCATCAAAAAATCACTGTAGATAGCAAAATCGTAGCTTTTTTTCTTGTTTTTTCATCAATATACTGTTATAATTTACAAAGATAATTAGGAATATTCGACATCCCTAAGGTGAGGCTATTAATGCAGAATAAAAGCAACCCCCTTTCATTTCTTTTCAAAAAAAGCAATGAAAATAAGCGACTCGAAAATATTGTTCGTGAGCGGACACTCGAGTTAAACAAATATCAAAAAGATTTGGAAAAAGCGCTTGACGCGGCGAAAACCGCGAATAGTTCCAAATCTGTTTTTTTAGCGAATGTGAGTCATGAAATCCGCACTCCGATGAACAGTATTATGGGTTTTTCAGAACTTGCGCTCGACGGCGACTTTACGCCGAAGACAAGAGAGTATATCGAAAATATCCGCACAAACGCAAAGTGGTTATTGGAAATTATTAATGACATTCTTGATATTTCAAAAATTGAATCCGGTAAAATGGAACTGGAAAATATTCCCTTCGATCTACATGAGCTATTTTCAAGCTGCCGCACTTTGGTTATGCCGAAAGCTGTCGAAAAAGGAATTATGCTTCACTTCTATGCCGAGCCGTCTGTCGGCAGAAGGCCTGTCGGCGATCCTACAAGACTCAGGCAGGTATTCGTAAATCTTTTGTCTAACGCTATCAAGTTTACAAACGCGGGAATGGTTAAGCTTCATTCCGATATTACCAGCATGACAAACGATACTATATCAATGCATTTCGAGATTAAAGATTCAGGTATCGGAATGTCGAGCGAACAGATCGAAAGGGTGTTTACTCCGTTCACTCAAGCTGAAACCGGAACTACGCGCATCTACGGCGGCACAGGGCTTGGCCTTCCAATTTCTAAAAATCTTGTAGAAATGATGGGCGGAAAACTTTTTGTAGAAAGCACTCCGGGGGTAGGCAGCAAGTTTAGTTTCGATCTTACATTCAACACAATCCCAAGATCAGAAGAAGAGATGCTGGAAAGAAAAATCGGGCTTAAAGAAATAGAAAAACCCTTGTTCAAAGGCGAGATTTTGTTATGTGAAGATAATATAATGAACCAGCAGGTTATTAAAGAACATCTTTTAAGGGTAGGCATTGAAACTTTTGTTGCGGAAAACGGCAAGGTTGGCGTAGATACTGTTAGTGACAGAATTAAAAAAGGCGAAAAACTTTTCGATCTTGTTTTTATGGATATGCATATGCCTGTAATGGACGGTCTTGAAGCTTCCGCTAAAATTCGTGAATTGGCGCCTTCAATTCCGATTGTAGCGATGACTGCGAATATTATGGCTGACGATATGGATGTTTATAAAGCAAGCGGCATGAAAGATTGCGTTTGCAAACCTTTTACATCACAGGAATTATGGCGCTGTCTCTTAAAATATTTTACACCTATCGAAAAACAAGAGTCTTCGCCGGATGATGCCGCTGCTGCGGTAAGTATGCCCGAGTCGGACGCGGAATTCCAAAAAACGCTTAGAAAGGTTTTTTATAACAGCAGTATTAATAAATTCAACGAGATAAATGATGCCATTAATAAAAAAGATATAAAACTTGCGCACAGACTCGCGCATACGTTAAAAGGTAACGCGGGGCAGGTTGGCAGGACAGAACTGCAGAAGGCCGCCGCGCAGGTAGAGCATCATTTAAGAGACGGCATCAATCTTGTTACAGAAGAATTATTTACTGCTCTTAAAACAGAGTTAGATCAGGTATTAAGTGAGTTTTCATCGGAGATGGAATGATACTTAGAAAAATTATTCCTGCGATAATTATTTCTGTTCTGTTTCTTGGCTGCGGCAAATCAACCAATAATGCGCAGGATAATGTTTTAAAAACATTTTATGATATTCCCGGAATTACAAAAGATGAAATAAAAGTAATAGAAGCGCTGCGCGGGCGGACTTTAATTTACGGGATGCCGCTCAGCGTAGAAGCGTTTGAAGATGAAAAAGGCGATGTCAAAGGTTTTTCCGCGCTGTTCTGTGAATGGATGTCCGGAATTTTCGGCATCACTTTTAAACCTGCAATATACGACTGGCTGGATATCCTTGCGGGTCTTGAAACCAGAGATATTTCTTTTACAGGCGAGATAACGCCCACTGCGGAACGCCTTTTAAATTACTATATGTCCAAGCCGATTGCGTCGCGTCTTTTAAACACATACCGTCTGGCCGGCAGCAAACCGCTGGAAGAAATAGTCAGCGAGCGCCGTATCCGCTGCGGCTTTATCGAAGGCACTACTACGGTTGATACTGTAACTTATGAACTGAAAGCCGGCACTTATGACATTGTTCTTCTTAAAGATGTAGATCTTGTTTATGACGCGCTGAAGAACGGCGTAATTGATGTTTTCTATTACAGTCAAACAGCAGAAGCAAATTTTTTACATCACCGCGATTTATCTATCAGTCATTTTTACCCGTTAACCTACAGGCCTGTTTCCATGACAACGCAAAATCCTTCGCTTGAACCGATCATTACTGTTTTGGATAAGATTATTGCAAACCACGGACTCCGCATCATTAATGAATTTTACATCCGCGGGGAGCTGGAATTTAAAAAGTATAAATTGTTCTCGTGGCTTAACGATAAACAAAAAGAATATTTAGCTAAAAATAAAGAAGTCAGATTTGTCGCCGAATATTACAATTATCCTGTTAGTTTTTACAATTCATATGAACGCGAATGGCAGGGTATTATTTTCGATATGATTCCAAAGATAGAAAGGCTTACGGGGCTTACTTTTACTCTTGTAAATGAAAAAGACACTGAGTGGCCGGAACTTGTAAGAAAGCTGGAAGAAGGCGAAGCGCAAATGTCCGCGGAAATGATTCGCTCGCATGATCGCGAAGGACGTTTTTTGTGGCCGAACCAGCCTACTTTAATCGACTACTATACGCTGGTATCCAAATATACGCTTCCGAATATTAGTATTAACGAAATTATGGATGTAAGGATTGGGCTTGTTTGGGGTTCTGTTTATTCAGAGATCTTTAAACGCTGGTTTCCCGGTCATCAGCATATCGTGGAATACATCAGTTCAAATGCCGCTTTTAACGGATTGGAACGCGGCGAAGTTGACATGGTTATGAGCAGCCAGCATAGGTTGTTAGCCATTACCAATTACAACGAATTTGTCGGTTATAAGGCAAATATTATTTTTGATTATAAATCCGAATCGCGTTTTGCTTTTAATATAAACGAAAGTATTCTGTGTTCAATCATAGATACCGCGCTTGAAATGCTTGATTCAAAAGCCGTCGCGGATCAATGGATGCGGAGAACTTATGATTACCGCTCTAAGGTTGCCAAAGCGCAGCGTCCATGGCTGATCGGATCGTCTATTCTTCTGTTATCTGTCGTGTTTCTTTTGTTCATTTTGATCATCAGAACGCGCAAAGAAGGAATAATGCTTGAAAGTCTTGTCCGTGAACGGACCGAAAAATTAAACAAATACCAGAATGAACTGGAAGCGGCTTTGAATACGGCAAAAGCCGCAAGCAAATCAAAGTCGTCTTTCCTTGCCAATATGAGCCATGAGATACGGACGCCGATGAACAGTATCATAGGTTTTTCAGAACTAGCTATAGATGACGCTGTTTCCAAAAAGACAAAAGATTATTTAAATAGCATTAAAACTAACGCAGAGTGGCTTTTGCAGATAATAAACGATATTCTTGATATTTCAAAAATTGAATCCGGCAAAATGGAGCTTGAAAAAATTCCGTTTGACATGCACGATCTTTTTTCCAGCTGCAGAACTCTTGTTATGCCCAAAGCGGTGGAAAAAGGCATTATGCTTCATTTTTACGCCGAGCCAAGCGTCGGCAGAAAACCATTAGGCGATCCTACAAGACTTCGTCAGGTGTTTATAAACCTTCTTTCCAACGCTGTAAAATTTACAAATACAGGAATTGTAAAACTTGTTACGGATGTTGTTACAGTCAGCGGGAACACAATCACTTTCCACTTTGAAGTAAAAGATTCAGGCATTGGCATGACAGCCAAACAAATTGATACGGTTTTTGAACCGTTTGCGCAGGGAGAAAGCGGGACGACGCGGAAATACGGCGGCACAGGGCTTGGTTTACCGATAACAAAAAGCATCATAGAAATGATGGGAGGAAAACTTTTAGTAGAAAGCACGCCCGGAATCGGCAGCAGGTTCTATTTCGATTTAACTTTTGACACAGTAGATGTTACAAAAGAAGAATTTTTTGAGAAAAAAGTATCGCTTAAAGAAATTGAAAAACCCGTATTCGAAGGCGAGGTTCTGCTGTGCGAAGACAATATCATGAATCAGCAGGTTATTTGCGAACATCTTTCAAGGGTTGGCTTAAAAACATCTGTAGCGGAAAACGGAAAAATCGGTCTTGATATGGTTACAGATAGACTGCAAAAACATGAAAGGCAGTTTGATTTAATTTTTATGGATATGCATATGCCTGTTATGGACGGGCTTGAGGCGTCTACGCAGATCATTAAACTTGCCACCGGTGTTCCGATAATCGCCATGACTGCTAATATAATGGCGGACGACAGGGAAGTATACAAAAGGAGCGGTTTAAATGATTGCGTCGGCAAACCGTTTACCTCTCAGGAATTGTGGCGGTGTCTGTTGAAATATTTAAAACCGTTAAGCGGCGGCACTATGCTGGATAAAATTGATTCTCCTGAAGCGGATATGGAATTCCAGAATTCGCTTAAAAAATATTTTATTAAAGCCAATTCTAATTGCTACGAGGATATGTGCAGAGCGCTGGATCAGGATGATAAAAAAACAGCGCACAGAATCGTACATTCATTAAAAAGCAACGCCGGACAGATAAAAAAAATACGCCTGCAGACAATCGCTGCCGATTTGGAGTTTCAGCTGATGGGTGAGAACAATACAATAACTCCCGTTCAGCTGGCAGAATTTAAAATGGAGCTGGATTCAGTTCTTGCGGAACTGAAAGCAATGTTTGCTGAAAGCGAATAATTATTTGCCTATTATTTTACAAAAAAACTTTCCGGCGGCCCGAGGTACGAAATAAAAGGTACTGTTTTGCCTTCCGGGAGATCCGGAGCGTTTCTGTATATTAATATTCTTTCAAGTACAAGACCGGCTTCCATTATGCCTACGGAAATTTCCTGAACGCCTTTTTCAAATTTAAAAAAAGCCGCATTGATACGAATATTATCAAGCACGCCCTGACACCACTTTGAATCCGCGGGGCTGCCCGCTCTGAAATCATCGGAAACCGCCGTAACCACCTGCTTTTTGCCGCTAGAATCTGAAAGTATAAATCTCAGCGCGCTTTTATTTTGAACAGGATTTGTCGGCGTTGTCCATATTTCTACGGTATAATCATCGGTTTCTTCTATTAAAAATCTGTAAGAGATATTCGGTCTTTCACCGTCTGCTGGGCATTTTGAAAAATCTGATGTTACCGGAAAGGCCTTCATGCCGCAGCCGCTTTTGCCGTAATTTTTTAGTTCTATAAAACCGCAGCCGTTAAAATCTTTCTTGCCGCAAAAATGATTTGCGTTCATAGCAATTACGCCGTTATTTTCCAGAAATGTCATCGGCGGCAAATTGCCTGTATCAACCGCTCTTGCTCTTATTTCAACCGCTACCGCAGTTTCATTGTCCATTATTTTTAATTTCGCGCTTTGAATCTCGCTTTTTAAATTTTTTCTATTACAGCGAAGAATTATTTCTTCTGAAGATTCAACTCTGCCTCTTGTTGAGCTGATTTCCAGCCAGTTATTTAAATGCTCTTGCCTGATCTCGAAATTTAAACTGCCGATACCGTCGTTTGCGATTTCTAAAATTACTTCGTCATTCTCTGCGTAAAGGAAATCGTCGATATGAATAGTCATTGGCTTGCCGTAAGTTTTTGTGTAAATTTCTTCTCTGTCTTTGCGTGAAACAACCATGCGGGGTTTGTACGCCGGTTCAACATGAAACCTTAGCGGATACCTGCAGTTATCTTCGTTCCATTTAATAAAACCGATATGCTGTTCAAGTTCCATGCCTTCCCATTTGCCTTTTTTAAAATTAGAAAATTCTTTCATTAGGGCATGATCATTTTCGATACATCTGGTTACAAGAGCGGCATAATTATTTGCGGATTTTTTACCCTGATTCGCGTAATGTTTGTTTTTACCTGCGTATAAATGCATCCGTAAAAGGTTAATGCTTGCCTTTGCAGGAAAAGAGATCATGCTGTAATAGGCGTCTCTTTCTCCTTCAAGAGAAACAATCGAACCGTCATCAAATAGGCTGGCCAAATACTCACAAACCTCTTTATTCAAAGCTTCTATACTGTCTGCGAGAGCCAGCATTCTGTCGGTTTCAAAATAATGACACGGATGATAAATACCGTCGTTCAGCGCTTCCGGGCGCCTTGCCGCGTTAATCCTGATATATCCGTGAAAAACATCCGCCATCTTTTTACGAATCGCAGTTTCCGTGTTCGGGAATGTTTTTTCCAGCCACATTGACGTGTAACTGTCTATGCTGTTAGGCGCGCTTGTTCCCCATTTTTCAAAATCGTAAGCTAGTTCAAGAAAATACGCTAAAAGCGTTTCATTAAATTTTAAATCGCCGGCATTTACAATCCATATGTCTTTTATTCCGTAATCGTACGCCATGGACATTTGTTCCCATGTTCTTTCAAGCGATGTAGAAGGCATCCACTCATAGGAAATCGGACCGCCGTGATAATCAAAATGATAGTACATTCCGAAGCCGCCCTTGCGGTTTCTGATTTCTTCGGTTGGCAGAGTGCGCATAAAACCGAAATTATCTTCGCATAACATACAGGTTACGCCGTCAAGTTCTTTCCAGTCTTTTAATCCTTCGGCGTTTTCTCCGCCGTAAAAATATTCTTCTACTTCCTTGTAAAGCGCCAGAACCTGCGGGACGCTGTTGATGTCCGGGTTAACATGCTTTTTTATAAGCTCTCTCTGGTTTTTTATTATGTCTTTTAATAAATCTATATTTTCTTTTAAAGAAGAGTTGTCGCCGAGCATGGAGCTGTCGCGCTCTCCCCTCATGCCTATCGTTATAATTTTTTCATATTTCCCGCTTCGTTTAAGAGCGTCTTCCCAGTATCTTAAAAGGCCGTCTTTATTTTTATAATAATTCCAATCATCGCCGTAAATGGATTCAGGTCCCCTGACTTTATCCCATTCCTCGCTTGCGCGAAGGCACGGCTCATGATGTGACGCGCCCATTACAACGCCGTAAATGTCAGCCAGCTCTTCGTTGGCGTCTCCGGGTCCGTCAAGCGGAAAGCAGGATGTCCACATTGCAGGCCATAAATAATTGCCTTTAAGGCGCAGTAAAAGCTCAAACACATGGTCGTACATATCCGAAGTAAAACCTTCATAATGTTTAAAAGTCCAATTACCGTAGCACGGCCATTCATCATTAATAAAAAAACCGCGGTATTTTACGCTTGGCTCTTTGGAAATTGTTTCAATTTTATTTGTTATCTCAATATCCTTTCTGCGCGCTGGTTCAGCGTCACCCCAGAAGTGCAGCGGAGAAACGCCGATAAATTCTGATAATGCGAACATTCCGTAAATTGTTCCGCGTTTATCGCTTCCGCAAATAAGTAAAGTTTTATCGATATATTTAATTTGATAAACTTCTCTTTTGCCGCTGATAGATGAAGGATCAAATTTACCATTTTTTATAAAAGCGTCTGTTATAGGGCTTTTTCCAAGTGTTGCGAAAATCAATGAATTTTCCTGATTTTCGCATGCTGGAAGCGTCTGAAGAATTTCAGGAAGGCTGCCGCTTACCTTTTCAAAGTCTGCCGCTACTTTCTTTGCAATTCTTTTAACGCCTTCAAATGCTTCGGATTCAACTGTTATAATAAATTTATTCATAATGTGTATTATAGGTATAGCATTAATGGAGGCATTATGTAAAGTAGCTATAGTTAATTATTGCTTGTATCATTTCAATTATTATTATAAACTATAATTGTTGAATTTAACTTATTTTGATAAGGAGAGGAATGTTATGAAAAGAATTATTAGTTTAGTATTGGCGGTTCTTATGCTGACAGGAATGGTCTTTTTGACTTCATGCGGCGGCAAGGCTGAAGGCAAGCTTATCTGCGGTGTTACTGAATATGAACCTATGAATTACAGAAACTCGTCCGGACATTGGACAGGTTTTGACACCGATCTTGCATTGCTCGTCGGCGAAAAACTCGGCATGAAGGTAGAGTTTCAGGAGATTGAGTGGGCCAATAAATATCAAGAACTTGAAGCCGGAACTATCAACGCGATTTGGAACGGATTTACCGCTAACTCTTTTGAAAACGGAGTGCCGCGTAGCGCTATGGTCGATTTCAGTTACAGTTACATGCTGAATCAGCAGTGCATTGTTATCAGATCCGCGAGAGCGAATGAAATAAACAGCATCGACAGCTTGTTCGGCAAGACCGTAGCGGCCGAAAGCGGATCCGCGGGTGAAACAGCGGCAAAAGAAGTAATCGGAAGCTTGGGCAGAATTGTAGGAGCGCCCGCGCAGATCAACACATTCCTGGAAGTAAAATCCGGCGCCGTTGACTTTGCGATGGTTGATGTTCTTCTCGCAAGAAGACTCGCAGGTTCAGGCGACTATTCCGATTTGATGATCGCGGACATTCTGCTGGATTACGAAGTTTACGCGGTTGGTTTTAAAAAGGGAAGCGATCTGAGAAATAAAGTAAACAATGCTCTTAAAGAACTTGATGAAGAAGGAAAGTTGTGGGATCTTGCGGTAAAATATAAACTCGAAGACACAATCATCCTTGATACAAATTTTAAGGGATAGTTTTTTTTAATGGATTTCTGGACTGTCACATTAAGGCTGTTACATGGTTTTCAGGTAACATGTCTTATTTTTTCGCTGACGCTTTTATTCGCTTTGCCTCTTGGCCTGATAATTTCTTTCGGGTCAATGTCAAAAATAAAACCGCTCAGATTCATTGTTAAAGTTTTTGTCTGGTGCATCCGGGGAATTCCTCTGATGCTCCAGATTTTTATTGTTTTTTATGTGCCGGGATTTATTTTCGGCGCGCCGATATCGTCGCGGATCAACGCGGCTATAATCGCGTTTTCCATTAACTACGCATGTTACTTCAGCGAAATATACCGCGGCGGAATCGAAAGCATTTCCCATAGCCAGTACGAAGCGGGGCAGGTGTTAGGAATGACAAAGACGCAGATATTTTTCCGCGTCATTCTTCTTCAGGTTATAAAACGAATAACAGCTCCCATGTCCAATGAAATAATCACGCTTGTAAAAGATACGGCTCTCGCGCGCGTGATCATGGTTGTAGAAATTATTAGAGTAGCCGAAACATTTGCAGCGACAAGGGCGATAATCTGGCCTTTGTTTTACACAGGCGCGTTCTATTTACTGTTTGTCGGGATCCTTACGCTTTTGTTTGGATATATCGAAAAAAGATTAAGCTATTTTAAGGCGTAGAAGAATGGCAATTTTAGAAGTTAAGTCATTAGAAAAACATTTCGGCGCCTCCGAGGTTCTGAACGATATGAGTTTTTCATTGAACGAAGGCGAAGTTCTTGCCATTATCGGCTCAAGCGGAAGCGGAAAGACGACGCTTTTGCGCTGCCTGAATTTTCTTGAAAAGCCGAGCGCAGGGCAGATAATTGTCCGGGGTGAAACATTAATTGACTGCAGCGAGCATGTTCATTACGATGAATCCGTTATCCGCCGGAAAAGACTGCACTTTGGGCTTGTATTTCAAAGTTTCAATTTATTCCCTCAGCACACAGCGTTGAAAAATGTTTCGCTTGCCAGAGAACTTGCGGCGCAAAAATTACCGGATTATAAAAAGAATAAAAAAAATATTCTAGATGAAATACAAAGAGATAGTATTCAGCTTCTTGATCAAATAGGGTTGGCTTCCAAATGTGATTTATATCCTCATCAGCTGTCTGGCGGACAGCAGCAGCGCGTGGCAATAGCAAGAGCGCTGGCTTTAAAACCTGATATCCTGTGTTTTGACGAGCCGACTTCGGCGCTCGATCCCGAATTAACAGGCGAAGTGTTAAAAGTAATCCGCAGTCTTGCTGATAAAAAAACAACCATGATCATTGTAACGCACGAGATGCAATTTGCGCGCGAAGTTGCCGATACAATCTTGTTCATAGATGAAGGCGTTGTGGTTGAATACGGCTCTCCCTCGCTGCTGGATAACCCTTCAAGCGGCAGAATGAAACGTTTTTTAGAGCGTTATTCACAAAACTGATGATAACCGGGTTTGTAAATTTTTCCGCTTTGTGGTATTATTGACTATAAGGGTAGGTTTGGTGAAGATTCATAAGTCTTTAAAGTTTTTATTTATAACGCTTTTTTCCGCGTTCATCGTGGCTATAAGCGTAATTACCGCTGTAATGGGTATAAGACAATTATCAAACGCCGTTGTTGCTACATTTACCGATCAAGGTTTTCATATTGTAGAAAAAGCCGCCTCTTTTGTAGACGGCGACTTATTTGAAGCTCTGGCTAAATCGCTTGATGAAAGCGATCCTTTTTATGAAGAAACCAGACAGCATCTTTTTCAATTAAAGGG
>WQRN01000043.1 GCA_009786715.1 Treponema sp. | reverse complement strand
TAAGCGCGGTCAAAATCCATACCGGCTCCGTTTCCAGAGCCATTGGTCATAAACCGCAGCAAATTCGCGCTGTAACCAAAACTCATATACCAGTTTGCGTCCGAATCCATCCTAAAGAATGGATTGTACAGCACTTCGTTGGAAATTAAACTGCCCGTGTTCCAAACATAAATTTTTCTGTCGTCATTTAAAATGTCATTGTTTAAACCGTTAGACTCCTGATTGTATCTTGCGCTGTTGTTATTCCTGTTGTTAAACGAGGAAACCGCGTTTCCGTTAGCCGGAGTTACCGTTACAAGCAATTCTCCCGAAACCGAAGCAGTCCCGATATTAGCTGTAATCTGCGAAGATGAAACATTTTTTACAAGATTGTCACCTGCGGCAATTCCAGGCAATACAACCCTTGTTTCTGCGCCTGCGCCTCCAAGATTAAAACCATTAATAGTGATGATACTGTTTTCCTTAACCGGATACCATCCGCGCGCGGAACGGTTAAAGGCGGACGGAGACGAACTAAAAGCGCCGCTTAACGGAGTAACAACATCCGCGATATACGGAACAACATTAACAGATACCGCCTCTTCGCCGCTTGCGTTTCCTGCCGCGTCATACGCCCTGAAAATAACTTTAACATTCTCACGCACAACGCCTGTAATCGTAGAAGTATCCCACGCGAAATTCCAATTCAACGCATGAGCGTTTTCCATTGTATTAGTCTGTTCGCCATCAGGCGCGTAAAATCCCCAGTGGTGATTATTATCATCCACTCTCATAGCGTCGATTGTATACCCTGCCCTTCCTGTATCAAGTTTTGCGGCAGAAGCGTCCCACACTGCGATAATAAATTCCCCGCGCGGCTGATTAATAATCGTATTTCCCGCAGGCGGATTATAACCGGCGATTTGCGCTGTTATTCGTTCTATGCGTCCGTTGTCATAAGCCTTTCCTTTAAAAATTACCATCCCGCTGATACTGGCGCGTTTATCCGCTTTTGCAGCTGCCTGCAAATCATGGCTTGCGTATTGCACATAACCTTTTCTTTCGCCGTTCTGCGAAACAACAATATTTTCTTCATATTCAGAATCGGAAAGATCTGTTTTTACCCTGTGGAAATAATTATCCAAAACCGGACTTGGCACAAGCGCCGTTGCCGTCATTAATGTGTGTTTTTTTCCAAAATCCGCAAGCTCGATTAAAGGAGCGCTTTGATCATTATTATCAACAGCCGCTCTTATTACAACAGCATGAGATAACGCGTCCGCTTCTGACGCGGCGGATGAATCCCAAACTTTCACGATAAACAGCCGGTCATTCTGTGTGTTTAATACCGGTTTTGGAGAATCGGGAATATTTGCGAACGAATTGATATCTACAACCTGCGAACCTTGCGAAGGTGTAAAATTATCGATATACGTATATGCGTAAACCCTGGCGCTGGTATCGGTAATATCCGAACCCGTTTTTAACGCCGTAAATGTACAGCCTGCGTAATCATTCGTGCTGTCAAATGCGCCGTAGTTGAACCAATTTACAGTCCCGGGATTTTCTATTGTATAAACCTGTCCCTTTTGCATGTTCACAGCCTGAACCGGGATTGTATTTCTTGTTACATAGGAAACTCTGTAATTCATGTCTCCGTTGCCGCCGATAGTATTCATGTTAAGGCTAAACCTGCTGCCTCGAATTCTAAAATCGGAAAAAATATCCGTATTTTTTGGAGCATGAATATTTTTAGTAACAGCTTCAGGAGAACCAGCCGAGATGTCGGCATAACCATCGCCGTTTATATCTGTGCCTATTCTGATATTCGCTAAGATTGGCCGGTTATTCGCAACGATGATGTTTTGTGAATAGTAAGACGCGTTTTCAGCCATATCGAAAACCACATAATGCGCTATATACAGACCTGCGGATAGTTTTGTTGAATCAAAATTTACGGTCCATGTTTTTAATGTATGCGTTCCAGAAAATTGTGTTGTAAAATATCCTGTTTTCCTTTCTTCTTTATTATTGATTACAATTCCATTAATGTTAGATTCAAAAACTATTTTCCCGTTAACTATTTTTTGCACATCGGGAAAGAAAGGCAATTTATAAGGTTTGCCGCCGGAAGAAAGTATTTCGCTCTGCGACTGAGAACCGGGAATTGTAGCTTTTCGTCCTGCTACAGCTTCCTGCGTATTTATAAACCCTTTACCTGCATTCATTTCAACGCCGTCAAGATTGACGGGTGTATTATCGGGACGCGAAAAATAAACAACAACTCTTTCTACGCCTTCAACGCTTGTCATGTTCCGCGCCGAATCCCATGCTCTTCCAGATAAAATAAAGTCTCCTATAGCAGATGTGTTTGTTTCAAAATTCGCAAACGGGTAAAAATTATCAATTTGAAATGAAATTAAACTGTTGGTTCTGTACGGCGCAGGGACGGCGTTATCCTCAACTTCAATTTCCATATTGAAATTTAACGGTGTATTTCCGTACATATCAATCGTATCAAGCGGAATATAAAGCGTATATTGATTTTTACTGTTTACTATGCCGTCAGAAACAAGCCCTGCGGACGTATCAGACGGCGAGATAAACGGTGACATTAAATTATTACCAAACCTGTTTTGGTTATTCCCAATTCCTTTTAACCTGATGCTTTTTATATCAGAATTATCCTGAATCTTCGCTCTTATTGTTACAAACCCGGATACTCTGGAAATACCAGGAATGTATTTTTCTATTATTGTACTGCTGTTGTTTCTTTCAGAATATTTTCCGCGAATTATTTCGACATCCGCAATCACGGGAACGCCTGAATCAAAATAAAGCGTTATAGCGGAAGGAGAGCCCGCGTCTTTTGCAATGTTAGGCGACGATAAATAAGCGTCTTTCGCGCGGACTTCAATTCTAACTTCTCTTGCACGGTCGGGATAGTTAATAATTCCATCCGCGTTTAAAGTGTGGAACCAGCTTACATTCGGGCCTGTTCCGCTTGTGCCGTCTACTGGTATAAAACCGTCCCGTGTTGAATTATTTTTTCCGGCAGTTAATACAACGCCAGAACCGGCAGCCGAAAGCGGTCTTTTGTTAAGAATATCATCTTCTGTCTGCATGGTTATTTTGATTTCTACGCTGTTAATCCATTCATTATCGTTCGCCATGCCGTTAATGCGCACTGCGCCTCCAACGGTTGAGTTATTTTTATGGCTTGTTATTTCAACAAAAGGTCTGTCCGCGTCTGGATCGATTGTCAGCCTGACATCCAAAAATGACACGTTCTTTGCCTTATCGATCAATTTAAATTTTACAGGCAGATACCAGATATTATTGTCAAAAGCATAACCGGAAGCAAGTTCAACATAGTAGTTTCCGTTTGTGTTTGCCGGTGTTGGAAGTTTTACAAACTCGGAAATATCCCTAAAGCGCAGTTCCCAGCTGGATAAAATGCTTTTCATGTTATCGTCATATACCCACACGCAGCCAATCTGATGATCCGCTCTGTGATACTGTCTAGGAAATCCTGTGCCAAGATCGGAGTTTGTCCAGCCTGTATTATCATCCCATCTTTCACCTAACAACGGATTGTTTACTTCGGTTACTCCAAGCGCGTACCAAAGACTGTCAGGCATCTGGTTATCAAGAGCGGAGCCCCTGATTGATACAGCGCTTGTCTGATACTTATCCGGCGTTCTGGGAAATGGTTTGTTTTTTACGCTGTCAATGCCGCGGTCAACGCTTAACCCCAAAGGTTCAAACAGCTGAAGCCACGGTTTTTCCGCGTCAATGACTAAGGGGCGGCTTGCGCTTGTATCTCTAGCAGGTGAATCAGAATCGTTTACAATAATATACAGCATCTTATCGCCTGAAAAATCTGCATCGGCTCTGTTTTTACCTATCATTTTTTTTATTTTATTAACAGGTATAAAAATTTTCAAAACGCCGGGAGTCAGCATAACTTGTTCATGAGCGTTGGATAAATCCAGCGGATCATTTTCATTCAGAATGACAGATTTAACATTATAAGGATGCTGGCCTCCGGAAATATTCACCCATACTTCAAAATCACTGTCTGCGTTGTAAAAAGCCGGAAACGAAAAATCTTTTGACCATGTTACAACAGGATTGTTTAAATTCGTTACTCTTACATTAATATATTTATACGGATTATCAGCCGCAGAATTATATTTAATATTCTCGACGCGGTTCGGGTACTGATTCAAATTTCCGTCTTTCAAAATATCTCTCGTGATAATCTGAAACCTGTATAAACCGCCTGCCGGAAAATAATCGACAGGCCTGCGGCTGCTGTCTTTTTTTATATCTCCATTTTCGTTAAAAAACGCAAGAGGCCAGCGGAATTGAACTGCCTTCGCTCCACCCTGCGTATTTACAGGTTTATACTCGTTATCAAACACGCTGTGCCACTGATTCCACACCTGTTTTTTTGATTCATCAAGAGTCCCGTCGGAATTTAAATAAACAGGATATTTTGCGATAGCGTCTGTATTTGATTCAGCGGGCCAAATTCTTATCTTTGGATAACCGGCTTTAATTCCAGCAAAATCGGAAGCAACGCCCATTATGGAATTACCCGCCAAAATGTCCTGAGTAAAATTATGAAAATTTATTTGATCAAATAATTCGCCGCTTATACTGGGAATGGTTAATTCTATTTGAGGCGGCCCGCCTTTAACAAAATAAATTATCTCTGTGCTTGTTGTTTCGTTTCCCGATATATCCCTTGCAACAACTTTTGCAGAAATCTGGCCGTCAGCCATCGGGCTTGTATCAACATCAGCTTCCCAATAGCCTGTTTTTTCGTTCTGCTTTGCAGGGAAAATAACATTTGATTTAATTATTCCGCTCTTGTCTGTGTATGTTATGAGCATGTAAACAACATCCATACCAAAAGGCTGTTTAACATTAAGTTCAATAGTATTAATTTCATTACCTTTTAAAAAAGAGCCAGCGCCAGTGTGCGAATCTTTAGGCAGATTTATTTCCGGCTTTCCCGTATTGACCATTGAGCCAAGCCCAACCGGTATTTCACAAGCGGCAAGAACTAAAATAGACGCTAAAACAAATTGAATTTTCTTTCTTTGTAAATGTTTTAACATATTAATTACTCCTTTATTTAAAAAATAAAAATTCAAAGAAAGGAGCATTATAAAAAAATGCTTTATTTAAAGCGGTAATTAGATAATAATTCAAACGAGTGAAATAAAGTCCAATTAAAAATAAGGAATTAAAAACGTCTGTCCCGGATATATTAAATCGGGATTTGTAATATTATTCGCGGTAACAATTCTTATCCATTGCATTGGGTCATTGTAATAACGGTTGGAAACGCGTCCTAATGTATCACCCGGTTGAATCGTATGATACCTCGGCGGTTTTGCAGGTTCCGGTTTTACGGCAACCGCGGGCTCTGTTACAGAACTTTTAATAGCCTGCGCCCTGCTTTCCGCCGCCTGCGCTGCCGGTATCACGGGGATTTCTACCGAGGACGGCTGCGCGTTAGATGTTTTTTCAATTTTAAAAGAAGCTACAGATGAATATCCTGTTTCACCTTCGTACATTGACGGGAAGACAGGCTTTACGCGCCAAAACCATGTACCCTCTTCTAATTCGGAAAAAATTAAAGAAGGGGCGGTGGTTTGCTTTATTTTTAAAGGAGAGGAGAAATCCGCGGTGTTGTTAATTTCTATCAAATAACCAGACGCGCCCTGTTTATCGGCCCACTGAAAACGAAACTGCGAAGAGGCGACATCGTTATAACGGAAAATACTTCCCGATACAGGGGTTAAAAGCGCGGGCCCGGACGAATCTACGATTGCAAATTGGCCTTTATATAATACAGTGCCGTGATGCAAAAGCCTCCAGTGCCAGCGGCCCGCGTTCAGCGTCAACTGCGCGGAATTAAAAAGGTTGTTTAGCATCCTGTAATTATATGTATAGTACACATCGCCTGCGATTTCCAAGCGGAGTTCTTCGCCTTCATCCAGATTTACCCTGTTCCATAAAAATTTTACAAGCACAGGATCGGCTCCGCTTTTCAGATAACGCGCGTTTGGCGCAGGGCGCATAACAACAGCGGAAGGTATTATCCTTTCCGCGCCGTAAGAATCAAACGCGATCATTGCGCCTTCCGATATTTCCTGCGTTTTTTCCTGCCCTTCGTATTTTATTTCCGCTTTTCCTTCGCTAACCTGTACGGCAATCCCCTCTTCTGTCGCGGAAGCGTTAAGCACTGTCCCCGACGATGTTTGAACCTGCGTTCCCATTAAATTTAAAGTGATGCCGGGGCTTTCCGCGGCGCATGTTACGCTGATATTTCCTTCCTGCAGTTCGATATGAAAATTTCCGTAACCGCCCATGGAACGCTGAATTCGTATTAATGAATATTCGTTTAAATCAATTTCGTTTCTTTCTATATCGATGGTTGCGGACGACAGTTCGGCGGAACGAATTAAATCGCCGGGATACACAGGCGAATCTTTAAAAATCCTGTCCCATGCCACGCGGTTTTCATGGCGGCGCTGAATAATGTTGTTTCTGATTATTATAATGCCGGCAGGTTCCACGTCGCGGTTTTCGAAAGTACGCATTAAATCCTGACGGAAAAGATAAAGCCCTAAAATAGCGGTAGAAATAAAAACAATAAGAACAAAAATATCTAAAAGGCGGAATTTGCCGCTAACAGAGGGCTTTTTCAACTGAACATCTAAAGCGTTATCGCCCATCAGCTTCCCCTACTTTTTGCCGACAATTTTATATTTAATTTCAGACGCGCTTGTATCAATCTTTAAATTATCAGGCTGCTTTATGCCGAGCATCCTCTGCAGGCGGACAAGAGTTTTAGGCCCTTTAGGATTTTTAGCGTAATTTATAACGGCAAAAATACGCACAGGTTTTTCTTTTCCTTTAACTTTTACGGAAGGCATTTCCACAGTAAGGAATTTTTTTCTAACAAGCCGCCATGTATCCTCTGCGATTAAAATGTCCGTGCCAAGCGGTTTATTTAAAGCCTCGACACGTGACGCGAGATTAACAGGGTCGCCTATAACTGTATATTCCATTCTGACATCGGAACCTAACTGGCCTGCTGTTACAATTCCAGTATTAATTCCGCAGCCGAATTGAATGCGCGGGTTACTTGGATCGTCTTTCTTGCGCCCCTGATTCATGCGGTAAAGAGCTCTGCGCATCATTAACGCCGCGGAAATGCAGTTGTACGCGTCCTTTCTTGTGCTGCCTGTCGTGTAAGCAGTCCCCCAATGCGCCATGAGGGCGTCTCCGATAAATTTATCCACAACGCCGCCTGTTCTTTCCACACAGTCAACCATTTTTGTAAAGTATTCGTTAAGCCAGTGAACGATTTTATCCGACGCTTCATCTCCGAATTGATTTGTAAAATTTTCAGAAATTGCGGTGAATCCGCGTATATCAGAGAAAAATACCGTCGCGTTTTTCGGAAAACCGCCCGGTTTAATCTCGCCCCGCATTGCGCGTACCGCTATATCGCGGTTTGTAAACCTGCCGAAAATATTAAGCGCCTTGCACATCCTCTGGAAACTTGAAGTTAAAACGCCGATTTCATCGTGGCCTTTAGGCGTAAGAGATATTTCAAACTTACCGCTTTCTATACCGTGCGCGTCTTCGGCAAGCGCCTTTAAAGGAATGGAAATACTCTTCGCGAAAAACCAGATAAAAATAATTGAAATGCTTAAAACCGTGATCGTAAGGTAAATATTGCGCCTTGTTGTCGCGTTTATACCTTCGAAAACTTTATTGTACTCTATGCTTGTAATTACAACGGTGCCTGCGGTATTAAGTTTTGTAAACGCTCCAAAGTAACGCCTTCCGTCTTCGCCTGTATACAGAGTCTGCGATTCGCGTTCCGGCCTGTTCCATGCGTGTTTTGTAAAACCGCGATCCGAAACATTTACCGCGTTACGCACCATGTCAAAATCGGCGTGAATCAAAATATCGCCAACATCGTTGATAAGATACGATTGATTTACCCCGTAACCGAAAGCGTCATTTAAATCCATCGGAGAGAATAAAACGCCCGCGCCTCCGTTCTGCCACGGAAAAAACATTGCAAGAATCGGCGCGCCGAAATCACGCGCCGCGTTTAAAAGCAGAGTCTCGCCAGCTGCGGCTCTTGTAAGAGCGGTATTATTCCCGGCGCGGTAATTTTTCGCAAGTTCAGCGTCCATGTCGCGCGTTTCAAAAAAATCGGCGTTAACTAAAATTTCCGATTGAATAGAACGATCTGTAGAAAAAAAGACAGACGCAATCTGAGGGTTGCGCTCAAAAAAGAAATCGGCAGTTTCATGCGCAAGATAGCTGCCGGGCCCTACCGAGGTGATTGTGCGGATAAGAATTAAAGAATTGGAATGAATGTATCCAAAAGCGGAATCGGCAGTCATTGCCGTTCTTCGGTTTGTTTCAAAATTGTTTTCTTCGGCAAGAATCTGTAAATCAGCGCGGACAAGAAGCGAAACAAGGGCGATAATGGAACCAAGGGATATTAATACTATAAAGGTTATGATCGTTATTAACTTGGCGCCAATAGAAAACCGCACTTTCATCAAGCTATTGTCTTTTTGCGTCATGAGCCATTATAACTTGTTTTTGCTATAATGTAAATAAAGGTTTTTTATATTAAATGCGCTAACACAAACAAGAAAATTAATAATTTTTCATTTGTCTGTATGCCTGTTCGGCAAGACCGAAATTCGCGTTTTTAGTAAAATCTTTGGCATATTCATCGTACAGCATATCTTCATACATTTTACCGGCAAAGCCTTCATCTACAAGCCCTGATTTTTGCACGGTATTTCTCATGCTTGTTAAAAGATTTTTAACAAGAAAGGTTTCCAGCTCCAAACACAGCTGATAAAGTTTATCTTCTTTGTCGATCGGCTCCTGTCCTGGTCTTGCCTGAACAGGAGCGTTTGCCGCAGATGCCCTTTTCAAAGCGTCCGCAAACTTTTCCGGGTTATTAGCGGTTGATTGAGAAGAAAGACGATAATCGTCCATGTTGATTAAACCAAATCCGCTGATTTCCATTGTCTAATTACCTCTTTAATGTTGTAGCGGTTCCAAGCATGTTGTCGCTTGTCTGAATAGTGCGCGAATTAAATTCATAGGCGCGCTGCGCGACAATCAAATTAACCATTTCCTGAACAACCGCGACGTTGGACATTTCAAGGAATCTGTGTTCAAGCTGTCCCATACCTTCATAACCGGGAATACCAGGAATGGCGTCGCCTGAAGCCTGACTGGTTCTGAAAAGGTTTTCGCCTATCGCGGTAAGGCCGACAGGGTTTGGAAAGCGGTAAAGCTCAATTCTGCCAACGTCAACTTCCGCGATTTCGCCGTCTCTGGGAACTTTTACGCTGACTCTGCCGTCTTTTGTAATATTAATTTCTTCCGGCAAGAAGTTTTCGGGCATTATAATATCTGGAACAAGCCAGTAACCGTTGCTGGTAACCATGCGCCCGGTTGAATCAACTTTAAAGTTGCCATTGCGCGTATACGCCATGGAGCCGTCGTACATCTGTATTCTGAAAAAACCTTCGCCTGTAATCGCGACATCGGTAGGCACGCTTGTCTGCTGCAGCGCCCCCTGAGAGAAAACCCTCTGGGTGTCCGCGACTTTAACGCCGTGACCGAGCTGTATGCCGACAGGGACAACAGTGTCCTCAGTCGCCGGAGTGCCGGCCGTTTTTACAGTCTGATAAATAAGGTCTTCAAAATCTACGCGCTGCTTTTTAAAGCCGTGCGTATTTACGTTCGCAAGGTTATTTGAAATTGTATCGATATTGGATTGCTGTCCAATCATGCCGGCTGCGCCTGTCCATAAACTTCTTACCATTATTTACTCCTGTTATTATCAGCCAAATTTGGCGACTTGATTTATTAATGTACCCAAAATAGCGTCTTCGGTTTGGATAACTTTTTGATTCGCTTCGTATGCGCGGTTTACTTCGATCATCTGAACCATTTCAATTACAGGATCAACGTTCGAAGCTTCAACAAACCTCTGTATTACCTTTGGGCGGTCCATCAGATCCAGTGTCATTGCAGGGCCTGATGTCTGACTTTCGCGGTAAAGACTGGTTCCCTGTTTTTCCAGATAACGATCAAGCTCAAAATCTACAATTTTGAGGGTATCAAGCAGGACGGTATCTTCCCATTGATTATTTTCCCTTCCTACCATCACTTCAGGATCATCAGGATAGGCGGCGTTAATCCAAACCCTGCCTTCGCTGTCTACCTGAAAATTATTAGCTTTAACTCTGATCGGCCCGTTTTCGCCAAGCACAGGGTAGCCCTCGTTGGTTTCCAGATAGCCTTCTTTGCCGAGTATAAATGAACCGTTTCGTGTGTATCGTTCGCCGTAAGGAGTCGCGACAGAGAAAAAACCCTTGCCTTCCAGCATCATGTCAAAATCGCTGGATGTTTCCAAAGGCGCGCCCTGTGTAAATTGGGTAAATAATTCGTTTAATTCTACGCCCATTCCGAGTTTCCCGACTATGGGAGCCGCGTCCGCCGACCCAAACGGGTGTTTGTAAACGCCGTCATCGTCCTGCCGTCTGAGCAATAATTCAGGAGATGCCTTAAAAGAAGAAACGTCTTTTTTATAGCCGCTTGTGCTGACATTCGACAAATTGTTCGCTACAGCGTCAAGACGCCATTGCTGCGCCCTCATGCCGCTGGCGCCGGTATACCATCCTCTTATCATATTTCAATTATCGGCATATAAATTGAGCGGTTTAATACGGCTTTTTACTATAATTTTGGGGTTAAATACTTCATTAAACAACGCCATAATTCCTGTGATGTAAAAGGTTTACCGACACAGTCATTCATGCCGTTTTTCTTGTAAATATCCTTGTCGTTGTAAATTACGTTCGCTGTCATGGCGACAATCGGAATGCCTAAATGAAGATTTGTGATGTGCATGGATGTTTCAAGACCGTCCATAACAGGCATATGCATATCCATGAAAATGAGGTCAAATTGTTTTTGGTTCTTTTCAATGCGTTTTTTAATAAAATCAAGTCCGACTTTGCCGTTCTCGGCGACAACGGTTCTTATGCCTACTCTCTTTAAATGTTCGCTTATAACCTGCTGATTCATATAGTTGTCTTCGCATAAAAGAACTTCAGCGTCAAAATCCGGTTTTTCAAGCTCGTTAAACACGATTTTTTCCCGCATTAGGTCGTCATCCTGCACATCTATCGTATCAAAGGTAATTTCAAAGCTGAATTTGCTGCCGATACCGAGAGCGCTGTCTACATGAAGCTTTCCACCCATCATTTCAACCAGGTTTTTAGTAATAGCGAGCCCAAGCCCCGTACCGCCGAATCTATGCGTTTTTCCAATTTCATCGGGCGCGTAGGGGTCGAAAATTCTATTAACCTGTTCAGGAGACATTCCAATGCCTGAATCCTTTACCTCAAAACGCATTGTAATGTTTCTTTCGTTCATCTCTCTTACAACAGCATGAAGTTTGATCATGCCGGTATTTGTAAATTTAATGGCGTTGGATAAAAGATTTACAAGAACCTGACGCAGCCTCGCGGGGTCACCCAATGGTTTCTTTCCAATGCTTGGTTCAACATAAAAATACAAGGTAAGGCCTTTTTCTTCGGCTTTCGGCATTAGCAAGGCGCGGCAGCTCGACAGCAGATCGTGCATGTCAAACGGAATATTCTCAAGCGCTAAATTGCCGTATTCCGCCTGCGAAATATCCAGAATATCGTTGATAATCTGCATGAGCCATTCAGCGTTATTCTTTATTTTGTTTAAAAAATCCTTAACTTTATAATTGTTTTCTTCGGTTATCGCGAGTTCCGAGAACCCCACAATATTGCTCATTGGCGTTCGAATTTCATGGCTGATAGTCGCAATAAACTTGGATTTTAACTCCGACATTGATTCCGCGGACTCACGCAGGCGTTCAATTTTTTCGTAAAAACGCTTTACAATCGATGAGATTAATAACGCGGCGGCAACGCTTACAGCCAAAGTAACAGCGCTTACGATAAACAGGTTATTAACGTTGTCATGTATAAAAAAAGCGCCGGCGGCAAGACTGAAACCACTGATTATTACTATTGCGGCTATGATAATGATTAACATTTTATTACGAATCGGCATTTTGGCTCCCATCCAATTCAAATATATGGTCTAATATAATAATTATTATATAAATAATCAACCATTTTGGCTAATATATTTCATTAAAAAAAAGACCCGATCCAGAGAGGTATGCCTCTCGAACCAGGCCTTTCATAAAAAGCTATTTTTCTATGTCCAAAAAACCTCTTGATTAAAGAGCTGGTTTCTTGGCGGCTGCTTTCTTGGCGGCCGGTTTCTTCGCGGCTGTTTTCTTCGCAGCGGGTTTTTTTGCGGCTTTCTTTGCCGCAGGTTTCTTCGCTGTGGCTTTCTTTGCCGCAGGTTTCTTCGCAGCGGTTTTTTTCTTTGCCGCCGGCTTCTTCGCGGTGGTCTTCTTCGCACCGGTTTTCTTTGCGGCTTTCTTTGCCGCAGGTTTCTTCGCAGATGTTACTGCCATCTTCGTGTCCCCCTTTGC
>WQRN01000042.1 GCA_009786715.1 Treponema sp. | reverse complement strand
TCTATGGGGAACCATTCTTTTGCTATTTCCCTTAAAAAGTCGGCTTTATGCACAATAGAATGACCTTCCTTTAATATTTTATAAAGTTCATCCTGATCAACCACGCCAATGCCTTCTTTGCCTTTTTTTGATTGTTCAGAGCTCATAGACGCCAATCCGCATCTATACGCATAAATTATAGCTTCTTCAAGATCATTAAAATCTGTTCCGGCTACATTAATGTTAAAATCCAGTTTGGAAGCTATTTGAAGTTTAATACCTTTATCGCTATATTTGTCGACTGTCTTACTATCAACTTTATTTAACATACTGATTTTTTGAGCCATATTTTCTCCTTTGTATTATTGTACACTATATTATGGTTTCCCACTAGACAAAGAATGGCCAAATTTACTATAATCCAAAGCATGATATTCCCTTTAAAAGACCTCATCGAATACGGTGACAATATGTACGAAGTAACCACGGCGGCCTCGCGCAGGGCGTACCAGCTTTCTTCAGTGATGGAAAAAGACGAAAAAGATGATTGGGACGGCAAAATGGTCGCCCTTGCCGCTCTGCAGGTTTTTACCCAGGAAGTTCAATTCCGTCTGGAAGCCGAATAATCCTTTCCAAATTCCATGAAAACCGACCAAAACCCGGTTTTAATCCTCTTTGGGCCGACAGCTTCCGGGAAAACGGGCATTCTTCTTGAACTTTTTAATTCCTCAAACGGCGGCATTCCAGCAGGAATGCGTGCTGAGGTTATTTCAGCCGATTCAATGCAGGTCTACCGAGGTATGGACATCGGCACCGCCAAGCCTTCGGCTGATGAGATTAACCGCCTACCCCACCACTTAATCGATATCCGCGAGCCGTCCGAGCAGTTTAACGCAGGTGATTTTGTCCGCCTTGCCGGTGAAGCCTGCATTGAAATCTCCTCACGCGGCAACCTGCCTGTCGTATCCGGCGGAACTGGGTTCTATTTAAAAAATTTTATAATGGGATTAAGCGAAGCGCCGCCTTCAAACAGGGAAGTGCGGGAGCAGTTAAAAGTTGAATTGTTTGAAAAAGGAGCGTCCACTCTTATGGAAGAGCTCGCGGTTTGCGATCCTGTTAGCGCAGCGCGTATTCACATTAATGATGAATATCGAATGTTACGCGCTCTGGAAGTTTACCGCTCCTGCGGTAAGCCGCTTTCGTCTTTTGAAATAAATTCAAAAGACAACAATGCGGACAGTACGCGGAATAATTTTCGCTTTATCATCATCGGGCTTTCGCGGCCCAGAGAAGAGTTATACAACCGAATCAATTTGCGCTGCGCGCAAATGTTTAAACAAGGTTTACCCGATGAAGTAAAGTCACTCTATGAAAAGGGATATACTCCAAACGATCCCGGTTTACGAGCAATCGGTTATAGAGAATTTTTTATCGAGGATTCACAAGCTCCTCGCCTCTGGCGGCTTTCGCAAGACATTGACGGCGTACAGGCATTGATCGCGCAGAACAGCAGACGTTACGCGAAAAGGCAGATTACATTTTTTAAAAATCTTCCTGATGTTAATTGGGTAGAATGCGGTAATAATGATTTTGAAACAGCGGAAATTATAAGAAGAAGGAGCTTATGGTAAAAATGAAACGGCCTGTTTTTCTTGATAACATTTACCGCGCTGACGCTAAGGTTGGGCGGTTTTTAAGCGTTCTCATTCTCTTTGGAATAGCGATTGGGTTAAAACACGGAGTTCAAAACAATTACCTTGCGGACATATTAAAAATTGATTCATTCGAGAGGGGAATAGTGGAATTCTTCCGTGAGATGCCGGGGCTGCTTTTAATTTTTATCCTTGCGCTGATGTACAAATTCGCAGATTCACGCGTATTTAAAATCGGTATCGCCCTGATGGCAGCGGGGCTTGCCGGAATTTTTGTAACAAGCTGTATTGAAACGCTCATGATAAAAATAATTGTTGTCTTTTTTATGGTTATATTCAGCACAGGAGAGCATATTATAATGCCTGTGCGAAGCACAATTGCAATGGAACTTGCAAAACGGGAAAAGACGGGGGCTTCTCTTGGAATATCCGCTTCTATTGGACAGCTTGGGAGCATACTGGGTTTCATGCTTGTTACGGGAATATTTTTCTATCTTAGGAAAAATGGCCACGGAAGACTTGATCTGACAGGTTACAGAATTGTATTCGGCATTGCAACAGCGCTGATGGTCGCGGCGGCAATGGTTGCGGCAGCGTTAAAAGAAACAACTTTAAAAGCGCCGCGGCAGCGTTTTTACTTTGCGAAGAAATTTAAAAAATATTACATTATGGAAATTTTTTACGGCTCGCGAAAACAAATATTTCTAACTTTTGCTCCGTATGTTTTAATTCTTCATTACGGAGCAGACCCGTCAATTATATCAATACTGATGGCAATCTGCGCAGCCTGCTGTATGATCTGCAGTCCGTTAATCGGTAAACTAATCGACAAAGTTGGATACAAGGTAGTAATGGTAGCGGATACCCTCATATTAGTTATAGTCTGCCTCTTGTACGGTTTTTCGCACAGATTATTCCCAATTCACATTGCGTTCATTGTTGTCTGCGCCAATTTTGTGCTGGATCAAATCATCTCCGTTGCAAGCATGGCGAATAACGTGTATGTTCAGCGCATCTCTTCCAACCGCGAAGAGGTAACTGCTACCCTATCAACCGGCATTTCGGTGAATCATATCTTCAGCGTGTTTATCGCCCTTTTAGG
Source organism: Treponema sp. (assembly GCA_009786715.1). Next base: position 10,541 of record WQRN01000042.1, on the reverse strand, counting down.
CGGATGGATATGGAAAACAGCAGGAATCGAAGCGCTGTTTACAATGTCCGCCGTATTAGGATTAATCAGCAGCATTTACGCCGCAATGATAAAAAAGAGCGAAGAAATTATACAGGATTAAACTAGAGCTGTTACTTTATTTTGAATTTTATCTCACCTAACAGAACGCTTCCCTTAATCACTATCTTTTTAGGATTATTTCTGCCGGTATCAGGTGAAATAACATTCGCAAGCAGCGGAATAGTTTTATTAATTACGCTTACATTCGGAGGTATTTGTATAATCATCTCTCCAAGTAAAACCGATACATTTAAAACAGTTTTATCGTTTATAAGATCATCTTCAGTTAAAATTAATTTATGCTCTCCCAGAATGGTCGTGAAAGTTCCGCTCGACATCGGTCCTGTTGTTTTTCTGGAAGATAACAGTGTAAAGCAATCCTGTCTTATCTTTGATGGCAGCTCTTTTTTATTATTCTTAGGAGCGCTGTCCTGCGTAACGGGCGCTATATGTTCCTTAACTATTTTCTCAAAAATAACAAGTTCTTTCTCAGTTTCAATATCTTGACTGTATTTTATAAGCCTTTCATATTCTTCTATCGTTATGCGATTTAAAGAATACTCTGTTGATAATTCATCGACAATTTTATTTTTTCTGTTTTCTATTGTTTCCGTAAGGCTTGTCGCGTTCATGTATTTTTACCCGAATACCTTAATTGCTTTGGACGGGCATTTATTAACGCACTCCATGCACATCGTGCATTTTTCGTAATTAATATGCGCGATATTATCTACAACTGTGATCGCTCCTTCTTTGCAGACTTTTTGACAGAGCGAACAGCCGAAACATCCTGCGCGGCAGTTTTCTCTTACCGCTTTCGCTTTATCATGCGAGTTGCACAAGACGCGCACAGCGCTGTTGTTTGGGATTATTTCTATCAATTTTTTAGGGCAGACTTTTACGCATTTTCCGCAGGCGCTGCATTTTTCTTCGATAACTACAGCTATACTGTCTACCATTTTAATCGCGCCGAAGGGACAGGCGTTTTTACAGCTTGCAAGACCAATACAGCTGTATGTGCAGGTTTTATTTCCGCCTGTGGCGAGCTGGGACGCAGAGACACAGCTCTTCGGGCCGTCGTAAACATAATTTCTTTTAATGTTATCGTTCGACCCGTTGCACTTAATGAACGCTACCTTGCGGAATTCCGGCACCGAATCGACGCCTAATTGTTCAGCGATGGCATCCGCGGCGGAACGTCCTCCCGGCGGACAGCCTCTTACACTCGCCTGCCCTTTAACAACACGCTCCGCGAACACAGAGCAGCCGGGAAAACCGCAGCCGCCGCAGTTCGCCCCCGGCAGAACATTAATAATTCTATCTACTTTTAGATCTGATTCTACGGCGAATTTTTTTGCTGAAAGGCCGAGAATTATTCCAAAAACGAGCGCAAGACCGCCGACGCTTATAATCGGAAATAAAATACTGTTTAACTCAATTCCTATTATCGCTTCTATCATTTCAACCCCAAAAATCCCATAAAGGAAATACTCATTAACCCCGCGGAAAATAACGCAAGAGGAAAGCCCTGAAATATTTCAGGAACATCGGGATTGTTTTCATACTTTTCGCGGATTGCCGCAAGCAGCAATATCGCAAGCGTAAATCCCGCCCCCGCGCCGATGCTATTTACAACTGAACCGATAAATGTGTACTCATTTTTAATATTGATTAAAGCAACGCCGACTATTACGCAGTTTGTAGTAATCAATGGAAGATAAACGCCAAGCATTGTATAAAGCGTTTTAAGCATTTTTTTCATAAACACTTCGACAAATTGCACAATCGAAGCGATTATCAGAATAAATACTAAAGTGCGAAGATATGTAATGTTTAATGGTATTAAAATATATTCGTAGAATAAAAATGTCATTATAGAAGAAAGAGTCATTACAAACATTACGGAGAGACCCATGCCAAGAGCGGTTTCTGTTTTTTTTGAAACGCCGAAGTACGGGCACATTCCTAAAAACTGGACAAGAACATAGTTGTTTATAAAAATAGCGCCGATAAGTATAAAAAACATTTCTTTCATTTTTTTATCCTCTTTTTATTATTAAGGCGAAGCAGCTGGAAGTGCTTGCGGATCATGATGATTACACCTAATGTAAAGAAAGCGCCTGCGGGCATTACCATGATAAGCACATGCGAATTTTCATCGTGTAAAAGCTCAATTCCAAAAACAGATCCGGCGCCTAAAAATTCCCTGATTACGCCGACAACAAACAAACCTAAAGTAAAACCTAATCCCATGCTTATTGCGTCAACTATAGACGGGAAAATTTTATTTTTGGAAGCGAATGATTCAAGACGCGCGAAAAGGATGCAATTAACAACAATAAGAGGTATATAAATACCAAGCGCTGCGGTTAAATCAGGCGGCGCGTAGGCTGCAAGTAAAAGTTCCAAAACGGTAACGAAACCTGCGACAATTACAACAGCGGCTGCAATACGTATTTCGTCCGGTATAATTTTTCTGAAGAGGGAGATCGCCGCGCTTGCGCAAATCATTACCGCGGTTGTCGCAAGCCCCATTGTAAGAGCGTTTACCGCGGATGTAGTAACCGCAAGAAGCGGACATAGAGCGAGAACCTGCACAAAAATCGGATTTTTTCGTATTAATCCGTCTTTAATCAGATCAAAATACTTCATTCTTCTCTCCTGAGATACCACTCTATTGCTTCGTTTACGGCGCCTGTTATCGCCTTTGTAGTAATTGTAGAACTTGTTATTGCCTGAATATCATGCTCACCCGGAGAATTTCTCGCGACTCCCAGAGGCACAATGTCTCTGTTGTCGTAGCGGCTGTAAAAACTTTTTTTAACCGCGTTTGCGCCTAACCCCGGCGTTTCAGTATGGCTAAGTACCCTCATTCCGGTAATAATATTGTCCGTTATGGATATTCCAACAATAAGATGTATCTTTCCGCTGTATCCTTCGGGAGCTAACTGCACAATATAACCGACTAAAATTTTATCATCTAAAGCGTCGGAACTGTAAAGAGCTTCATATACAGCGGCAATACTGCCTGTTTTTTCAACTTGAATCTCGCGGAACTCGGCGGCTCGCGGCATAATAACCTTCATCGCGGCTTCCTGCGTTTTAAATTTTTGCTTTTCTATAGGTTCAAGAGTATACGAATGAACAAAACTTAAAAGCGCTACAACAACGGCCGCTGCTGTAAAAAGAGTAACGGCAGGTTTTATTATATAATTCATGCGCGCCTCCTTATTTTTTTTCCGTAAACCTTCGGTCTAATATATTTATCTATAAGCGGCACAAAGAGATTCATTATAATGATAGAAAAACACACGCCTTCAGGGTATCCGCCGAAAAATCTTATAAGAACTGTAATAAGACCGCAGCCTATTCCCATAACAACCTTGCCGCCCGGCGTAATCGGGCTTGTCGCGTAATCCGTCGCCATGAAAAACGCGCCCATTATCAATCCGCCGTTTAAAACTTCAAATAAAATATGCTGTCCGTTAAAAAGTCCTGTTCGTCCGAAAATATACGCAAAGACGGCAAAACTTCCAATATAAAAAACAGGTATGCGCCAGTTAATTATTCTTCTTACAAGCAGGTATACTCCGCCGATTAAAAGAGCAACCGCGCTTGTTTCACCCAGAGAGCCGCCGATTTTTCCGAAAAGAAGCGCCATGTAATCGCAAAGTTTCGGAACAAATAACGGATTCGCTTTTACCGCGGCAAGATATGTCGCGCTTGTTAACGCGTCATGCTCGGCTAAAGCGGCGTGCGCGAACGGCGCGGCAGGCGTTGAGACATCGCCTATAAAAGTCCAGCTTGTCATTAACACGGGAAAGGAAGCAAGAAGGAACGCTCTCGCCGCGAGAGCCGGATTAACAAAGTTCGATCCAAGTCCGCCGAAAAGCTGCTTTACAACTATAATCGCGAAAAAACTTCCAACTGCCGGCAGCCATAACGGAACATCCGGCGGAAGATTGAAAGCAAGTAAAACACCTGTAATCGCCGCGCTGAAATCGTTTATAGTTACGGGTTTGTTCATAACTCTCTGAAAAATATATTCGGCAAAAAGCGCGGCAATCACCGCGATCGCGGTTGTATAAAAAGCTTTTATTCCGTAATGATACAATGCGAAGCAAAACGCCGGAGTAAGCGCAATTAACACATCGCGCATACGCGCTTCGATTGTATCTGTCCCGTATATGTGAGGCGGAGAAGAAACTGTCATTATCTGATTAATTACTATTTTCACCTGACTGCTGCCGTCCTTAACCTTTATTTTTGAGCTTCGCGAGCTCCACTCTTCTAATTGTTCTAATCGCCTGAGACAGACGGCGCTTTGCGGGGCAGATGTAAGAGCAGCTTCCGCATTCAATGCAGTCAAGTCCGTTGTGTTTAATAAACGCCTCGCCGTCTTCTTTTAATATATCCGCGTTTAATTCTGTCGGGATAAGCCCGGACGGACAGCGTTCGACACACTTGCCGCAGCGTATACAGTTCCTTTCAGGCGGAATATGCGCCTCTTCTTCGGTAAGAAAAAGCACGCCTTCTGTTGTTTTAACAATCGGCACATCCGTATCAAAAATAGCTGTGCCCATCATCGGACCGCCAACAACAATTTTTGCGGGATTATATTTAAAACCGCCGGCCATTTCCACAAGATCGCTTAACAATGTACCGATACGCGCCTTATAATTCCCGGGGTTCCTGATCGCGCCGCCTGTAAGCGTAACAACTTTTCGCATAAGAGGACGGCCCCGGAAAATGGCGCGGTGAATCGCGATTACAGTGTCAACATTGTGAACAAGGCATCCAACATCAATGGGGATTCCGCCTGAGGGAACTTCCCTTGTTGTAATCGCGTTGACAAGCTGTTTCTCGCAGCCCTGGGGATACTTTGTTTTTACAACAGCGACTTTAATATCAGGAATGCTTGCGCATAACTCTTTTATATGTTCGATTGCTTCGTGTTTGTTATCCTCAATCGCTATAATGCCGCGCGCTGTTCCGATTATTCTTAAAATGATCCTTAACCCTTTAATAATGCGTTTTGATTCTTCAATCATTATTCTGTTGTCTGTTGTAAGATACGGCTCACATTCGCATCCGTTAACAATTACAGTATCAATTTTTTTATCGGGAGGCGGAGAAAGTTTCACATGAGTCGGAAATCCGGCGCCGCCAAGTCCGACAATTCCCGCTTCGCGTATAATTTTTAATATTTCTTCTCTGGAAAGATCGTCGCTGTCTTCGCGCGGCTTGATACATTCATGTTCTTTAAATTCTCCGTCGTTTTCGATAATAACAGAATTAACAATTGTACCCATTATAGTCAGATGCGGGCGGATATCTTTTACAACGCCGGACACGCTTGAATGAACAGGCGCGCTGATAAGAGAATCGCTGTCGCCGATTTTTTCTCCTAGTAAAACTTTCTGTTCTTTTTCGACAAGCGGATTACACACAGCGCCCATATGCATTAAAAGCGGATAAACCATTTTGCATCCGGCGGGAGGAAGCAAGGTAGTAATAGGAACATTTTCCGTAAATTGTTTCTGCTCATTCGGATAAATGCCGCGTTTAAATGTGAAGACAATAGCTTTTTTCCGTCCAGCGCTCATCTACACCTCACTTAAAACCATGATTTTGCGTAAAAGAATTTTTTTGTATGCCAAATTTTTCTTCCTTCGAACTCGCCGCAGGAAGAAAACATATCCTGTAAAACAGAAGGAATTGAAATATCGGGAAGAGCTCCTGTAATCGTTAACCGCCCGGGTTCCGCTTTTCTCGCTCCAAGATGAAAAATGGAATTAACCGCGTCGCATACAACAGTGCCGGTTTTTCCTGGCGGATTATAGTTGATCATTCCGTAATGAAGAGCAAAAACAAAATTCGCAGGGATGGAAAGACCGAACGATTCCATAACAATCTGCGGAGCGGCAAGAATCAAACTGATGCAGGCGCCGATAACTGATGATACGCAATGCGCTTTCGGAGGAAGCAAGAAAAGGCAGTCTTTGCCCGTGTCCATCCAAAGCAGCGCTTCGCCTTCTTTAAAATTGTTAACAAGAATGGAATGAAACTTTCTGTAAACATGGGCGAGCGCTTTTTCCTGAAGACGCGCGTCAAGAGCCGTCTTTCCCTGAAGCGAACAATACAAAAGATAAAACGGCATTGCCTTTCCCGACTGCATTTTTTTCCATCCGGGAAAAGAGCTTGCAGCCGGAAGTTTTACTCCGGATCTTAAAAAACTATCCGCAGGCGCGGCCGGCACTAACGCGTCTTGTAAACTTGGAATACGCATTAACGCTTTCCGCCACGCGGATATTGAAGCTATACGTTTAGCATCGATCTTTTTCGCGTCTTTAAAATAACCTTGTCCAAGATAATCGCTCGCTCCTTCTATAATCAACATAGCAGGATCTTTTATGCTTCCTTTAGGATCGATTATCCCCCAGGGCGTGTCATTACATATTTTTTTTATCTGTGTCAATGTTTTTTTTAATTCTTCATCAGAATATCCTGAAACATCAATATAGGATAAATCTGAAGAAGACGGCAAATGTTTGGAAAGCGGCCATGTCGCAAACACGGTGTCTTTTGGAAATAAAGTTTGAAGAGCGGCGCTTTTTTTTGTAAAAATATAAACCATATATTCTCCGCGGCTACCTTGCCTGAAACCTTCGTTCCAAACTTACCTGATACATCCTGAATTTCTCCGTCAATTTAGGAACAACCTTCGGCTCGCTGAAAATATTCAACATAGCCTGATCCTGAGCCATCGCAAGGCTTTCGGAAATTACCAGCGAATTCGGACATGCCGCTTTTGATTCAAGCATTTTCGCTTTCCTGATTATATCTGACTTTGAACACTCAGTCTCATCATCCGAGTAAATAAAATTTCCTGAATGAACCGCAATGCGAAGTTTAAGAGGCGCGTTCAAAGGATTTTTTAATTTATTAAACATGTACATTCTATTGATAATTTCCATTCCGGCGAATATCGCAAGACGGCTGTATTCACCTAACATAAAAGCGCCTAAAGTGCCGTCCCCTTCCCAGCTCCAGAGCCGACCCAGTCTGCCTACCACGGCTCCTTCTACAATGTCGCGGAACTCGCCGTAAGTTTTATCTATTAATTGTTTGGAATTTTCTTTAACAAGTTTTGTATTATCTACAACATCGAGCCGCATAACAGCCATCTGCCTTTCGTCGCCGTCGATGAGCCGCCCCCAATTACGGGTAATCTGCTGACTTTGATCCTCAAAAAACTGACCTGTAGTACTGTCAAAACTGTAGCCGACTTGAAGCACATCGTCTATTACATCATCAAGACCTCTGAGCGCGAACTTCCTGCCCATATAGCCGTCGGATTCCACTTTTATTAAAGTCTCAACAAAGTCGATGTAAAGCCCGTATTGCAGCATATCCGCGACAATCCGGTCGGAAGCGTCCTGGGCGCCGATTGGATGCCCGTTAGGATACCCGGTACTTTCATAAATATCATACTCAGGATAGGTCATTTTAGCGAAACGAACCATGTGTTCGACAGAGAGGGAGCTGTACAGACATTTTCGGCAGAATCTGGTTGCAAAGCCGGGGTTCATATTGTTAGTTTACCATTGAGTTTGTAATGTGTATAGTATAAATTGATAAACAAGGAGAGATATATGCAAAATTTTGAATACTGTAATAAGACAAAAATAATATTTGGAAAAGGAACGGAAAACAAAGCGGGAGACGAAGCGGCGCAATATGCTAAGAAAGTGTTGTTGCACCATTCCGGGGGGTCTACTGTTCGGTCGGGGTTGATTGATAAGGTAAAAAAGAGTTTGAAAGACGCCGGACTTGAATGGGTTGAGTTGACCGGGGTTCTTCCTAATCCGAGGCTTTCTTTGGTTAGAGAAGGGATTGAATTGGCAAGAAAGGAAAAGGTTGAGATGATCCTCGCTGTGGGGGGAGGTTCTGCTATCGATTCTTCCAAAGCTATTGCTGCAGGAGCGTTATACGACGGGGATGTTTGGGATTTCTTTGAAAGGAAAACAACCGCGCAGAAAGCTCTGCCTGTCGGCACCATTGTAACTATTCCCGCGGCGGGAAGTGAATCTAGTATTAGCAGCGTTATTACAAATGAGGAAGGACCGTGGAAAAGAGGGATGAATTTTCAATGTATCCGCCCGGTTTTTTCGATCATGAATCCTGAGTTAACATATACATTGCCGCCGTACCAAACTGCCTGCGGTATTACCGATATGATGGCTCATATCATGGAAAGATATTTTACAAAAGAGAATAATGTCGAACTTACAGATGAACTTTGCGAAGGCGCGTTAAGAACGATAATCCGCAACGCGCGAAAAATTTTTAACGGCGGCGAAAGAAATTATGACGCTCGCGCGGAAATAATGTGGGCAGGAGCTCTCGCGCATAACGGGCTGCTTGATACCGGGCGTATCGGCGACTGGGCAAGCCATGCTCTTGATCATGAACTTTCCGCTCTTTTTGAAATCGCGCACGGAGCGGGACTCGCGATTATTTTTCCGGCATGGATGAAATATAATTTAAAAGAAGATACAGAAGCAGCTTCCGTTGCAAGGCTTGCGCGGTTCGCCGTAAAGGTGTGGGGAGTAGACGGCGCTTTTTATAATTTGGAACAAGCCGCGCTCGAAGGGATTCTGCGTATGGAAAACTTTTTTAAATCTATCGGTATGCCGGTTCGGTTTGCGGACGCGAATATTGATCCTGCGCGGATACCGGAAATGGCAAAACGTGTTGTATATTTCGGTACGATTGGAAACTTCCGCAAGCTTGACGAGAAAGACGCGGAAGCGATTTATAAACTTGCGGCGCAGTAAATTTATTTTTCATCAATCCAATAAATCGTTTAATCCGATTAACTTAATATTTTTATTTTCTTTCGCAATTTTTTTTATTTGATCGGTAAAACCGCCTTTGCTGAAAATATAATAATATTGAGTTGTATACTTTTTGAACAATTTACTTTTTCTTTCAAGATTCTCAAAAACATCTATACCAATTTTTATATTTTTGAACTTACATTCGCCGAAGATTGCCTTGCTGCCGTCAACCGCAAGGATATCGATTTCTTCTTCCTTTTTTTCCTTTGGATTGTTTCCCCACCATCTGCCTATTTCTTTTGGCTGAATGGGAAGCGACGTATAATTTTTCCACATATATTGAATAGAGACTTCTTCAAAGCACCGGCCCATAAAACTGTTTATTTCGGGCCAAATGCCGTCGGCGGCTTTTTTACCTAAACTTTTTAATATCATAGTTATATTATCCTGTACATATCTAAACCAAAACTTGAACATATTGTCATTCAAAATGTAAAGACTTTTTATCCCGGTTTTTTCTCCTGTTGGTTTTTCTTTAATAATAAGGCCGAGACTTATTAGTTTTTTAATGTATGTTTCACATAGATTAGCAGGTTTGCTTACCTTGTCCGCAATTTCCGATAATCTTGTGCTGCCGTTTGCGATTACTGTGATTATGGCGTTATATAAATGAGGCTCTCTTAATTCCTGTTTAATTAAACTGCCGGGTTCCTCAAACAACAAACCTTTGGAATTAAAAAATAATTCGGTAATATTTTCCTGTAAACTTTTTTTATTATCCACTTGTGACAAATAATAAGGAGTTCCGCCGAAAACACCATATGTTAATAATTTTTCCTCTTTACAATAATTCGGCACAAATTTTACAGCATCATAATAATTGAAAGGCTCTACCTTAAATTGGGCGGTTCTTCTGCCGTATAAAGGGCTTTTTGCGCTTAAAACCTGATTTTCCATAAAACTCATTGATGAACCACAGAGAATTATCAACATATTAGCGTTCTTTAAATTATAATCGATATATTTTTGCAAAATAGAAGAAAAACTTTTTTCTGCTTTTGCAAGATACGGATATTCATCAATAACAAGGATTATCTTTTCCTGTTTGGCAATGGCGGCTATTAAATCCAATAACTGTATATAATCTCTGGGAATCATTTTGGCGAATGTTTCATCAGAGAGTCTTAAACGGGATTTGTGGACAGCCTCTATAAATATATTTAGATTATACTCCGCCGAATTTTCGATAGCGGTAAAAAAGATGCATTTTTTTCCTTTGCAGAAATAGTTAATAAGCTCTGTTTTGCCTACCCTTCTTCTGCCGTATATAATGGCAACCTCAAGACGGCTGCTTTTATAGAGTTTATTAAATTCCTGCAGTTCCTCATCCCTGCCGATAAACATATCCATACCTCCTTTTATCATATCGTAATATGTCATATCATGATATGATAATAATACATTTAAGGCGATAAAGCAATAGGTTTCGGCAGGTTCTTGCCAATATTTTTCAAAAACGCTAAGATATGGAAAATACCCCGAATGCGGGATATTTTTACCGGCCGGCGTGGTGGAATGGCAGACACTGGGGACTTAAAATCCCCTCCTAGCAATGGGGTATGAGTTCGAGTCTCATCG
>WQRN01000041.1 GCA_009786715.1 Treponema sp. | reverse complement strand
TCGGTTCCAGTAAAAACCTATACGCCCAAGAAAATCATCAGGATTATTCCATTCGGCTTTGAAAGCGGCGCCTCCGCGTTTGTCAGCTCCGTACCATGTTAATTTATAACCATTTCCGCCTGCACTCCACATATCATAGCCGTAAGGCGAATCGGGCAGCTGTTTATTTCCGCCTGAGTTTCCGTTAAATTGCATTTCCATATCTTACTCTTTAATAAATTAAGGCGTAACTCCGCCTATTATTGTCAGCCTGCCGTCCGTGGCGGGGCTTAATTCGCCTCCCTGCGACTTAAAATATTCGGTTACAACATAGGAGAGCAAAAGCGAGGTGTTAAAGCGATCCGAAGCGTTAAGCATCGGCGTATACCCGTCGCCGCCGCCAAGAATGTAATCGTTTGTGCAGAAGCGGTACACCTTGTTCGGATCTACTTTCTGTCCGCCGATTGTAAGATCTTTAATCACTCCCTTGCCGCCGGTTTTATCAATCGTATAACGGACATCGCTGGAAAATTGAGGGAAGCCGCCGTTACCCTGCGGAATTGTCGCGATAAAATTAAACAGTTCATTTATCTGCGCCCCTGTCATAGAAACAATGTAGAGGTAATTTTCAAAAGGCAGAACGGTTAAAAGCATCTCCTGAGTGATTGGCCCTTTTGGAAGTTCCGCGCGAATATTGCCGCCGTTATGAAAAGCGAAATCTACGCGCTGGTTTGACACATTTTTAAAATACCAGACATTCGCGTCTGAAATCATATTGCCGATCGCAGTCTCCTGATAGCGGGGCAGCCGGTTTCCAAACATAAAAGTCTCTTTTGCTGTTCCTATTACAGTCTTCAGCTCCGCGTCAGATTTTTCGATATACTTTTTTAACATATCATTTATATCCTGATCCGGACCGATGGGTATCGGCGCCCAGCTAAAACCTTCAACCTTTCCGTTAATTAAAAGTATCCTGCCGTAGCCGATATATTTTCCCCATTCATTAGCGGTAACAATATATGTATCGCCGATTCTTTTAGGCATATTAAAATATGAATGAGAATGAGCGTCTACAATTATGTCGATTCCTTTAACTTCTGCCGCAAGTTCTGAAGACGTTATGTGCTCATCAGTTTCTTTTACGTCTCCCATATGGGTAAGGCCGATGATAATATCGGCTTTTTCAATATTTCTTAAAATATTAACAACTTCGTTTGCGGCTTCTATTTCATTGATAAACATCAATGATTTATCCGGGCTTGCGATTATTTTAGTGCGCAGGGTTGTAATTCCAAAAATACCGACTGTAAAATTACCGTATTGTTTAATTATATATCTGTTGCCGCCTAAATACGTGCCGTCCTGTTTTTTTATATTAGATGAAATAAAGCGGAAATCCGCAAGAGCGATTTGTTCGTTAAGTTTATTAAGCGAACCGTCAAATTCATGATTTCCAAAAGTCATAGCGTCGTAGCCCATCATGTTATAGCCGAGAATAACCGGTTCCGCGTTAAACATATTTGAAAGAGCGCTGCCTGTTGAAAAATCTCCTGAATCAACAAGAAGGACATTAGGGTTAACGGATCTTACGGCCTTAATAAAAGCCGCCACGTTCGCAAGACCTCCGCGGCCGCTGTTCGGCAGAAGAGCGCCGTGAAAATCGTTTGTATGAAGCAGAACAAGCTCGCCGGATTTTCCAATATTAGAACCTTCCATGATTGGCGCTGCATACAAAACACCGGTCAGCAGAAAAACAACCAGCAGTAAATATCTTCTTTTTTTCATAAATTACCTCCTACAGTAACTCTAACTTCCATCACTCTTTGTTTTATAACCTTTAAAACTCTTATTGTCAAATTTTTCCACGTTAAATCTTCATTAACTTTAGGCAATCTTCCAAGATTTTCCATAATCCAGTTTGCGACAGTGGTGCCTGGTATTTCTTCAGCGTCAGCATTCACAGCGACCGCGTCCAGCATATCTTTAAAGTTAACGCCGCCCAAAACTGTAAAACTGCCGTCGCTGTTTTTCTTAACCGATTCTACCACTTTATCATGTTCATCCCAAATTTCGCCTACAAGTTCTTCGACAATATCCTCAATCGTCACGATTCCCAAAGTGCCGCCGTGTTCATCAACTACTACAGCGATATGCGTTTTTTTTTCCTGCATGGTTTTTAACAGCTTGCCGATTTTAATTGTCTTTGTAATAAAAACCACAGGCTTAACAACCTGCGCGGGCGTATTAAGCCCCTTCATCACCTTGTGATAAAAATCTTTTAAAAGAATAATGCCTGTAATATTATCAATGTTGTCGCGGTAAACAGGCAGACGCGAAAAACCTGTACTAATGAATTTTTTATCAATTTCTTCAATTGTGGATTCCTCTGAGATCGCGACAACATCTACGCGCGGCGTAAATATTTCATAAACCCTAAGATCGTCAAATTCAATTACCTGGCGAATCATATGCTCTTCATGAATATTAATCGCGCCCTCCTGGCGAACCTCTCCGACAAATGTTAAAAGCTCGTCTTCCGTGGTTGCCCGATCGCCTTTAACGGGAAAAACTTTCATAAGCAGTATTTTCCAGCCTGTCATAATAACATTGATGGGCGATAATAAATAAACAAAAAAGCGCAATAGCGGCGCGTTTCTAAGAGCCGTTAATTCAGGCGTTTCCTTTGCGAGAGCTTTCGGAGAAATGTCGCCGATAACAAGAACAAGCATAGTCATGATCAAAGTGGCAAGACTTACGCCCTTGGGTCCGAAAAGATCGATAAAAAGAGCCGCCGCAAGCGCGGAAGCCGCGATATTAACAATATTGTTGCCGATTAAAACTGTGGATAAAATTTTATCATAAGTTTCCAGCATTTTAAGAACAAACAGCGCTCTCTTGCTTTTTACAGCCATGTTTTTAAGTTTGATTCTATTCAAAGTTGAAAAAGCCATTTCACACGACGAAAAAAAAGTTGACAGACTCAGCAGCACTAAAAGCGAGATTACGATGGCAATATAATACGTGTTTGATTCATTCATATTGAGAGGCGCCGATCAGAATCGAACTGATGCATAACGGTTTTGCAGACCGCTCCCTTACCGCTTGGGTACGGCGCCTTGCTTAAATAAAAAAATCCTTTTAGGATTTTTTTATTTAAGCTGAAGAAATCATGAAGCGATTTCTTCTGTCTTTATTAAAATCAGAATATCTTAATAATCGGCTTAAGTCAATATCACTCCATTTGGTTCCATGGGGGGAGGTGATCATCGTTTTCATGCGCGAAATCAATTGAATTTTCCTCGCCGGGAACAAAACGGACTTCTCTGTCGGCGAATGGATCAGGCTCGTGGTGATAATTCTCCTCAGACGGATTAAAAGCGGACGTATTGTTATCAAGGAAAGGACTGGTATACGGATTAACTGGCGTATTTCGCTGATTTCTCTGAGTTCTGGTATTCTGGTTTCCCCTCGACGGCGCCGGTGAATCCATTAATTCCGGGAAAAGATCCGCGGGTAATTGAATTCTTGGAATGTCATCCAAAACAGTCGGATCTATGTTAACGTCATTAAGCCGCGTTGAAGAACCCGGCATTCTTGTACCATGAGGAGATGATCCTCCGTGAAGATCGCAGTAGCGAACCGGAGTTGTTCCTTCAAGGAATGGAAGAGTTATCGCTCCCTGATTGCAGGTTTCAGTCATTAAATTTCCTGACCCTCTGCAAACAGTTACTTCTACAACGCCGGACGGACGCGAGAAACTTTTTTGCGGAAGACCTCTGTTTATATCGCGCATATAATCACCCCAAACAGGACCGCCTAACACAGCTCCTGTCTGCGATATTCCAAGAGAATTTCCCGGTTTATCAAAACCGTACCATACAGCGGTTGTATAATAAGGGGTATATCCGATTACCCACGCATCCGCCCAGTTTTGAGTTGTCCCTGTCTTTCCGGCGACAGGCATCCTGTATGTTCTGCCTTCGCTGTCTCTGTAAGTAAATTTCGATCCTGCCTCCGTGCCGAACGCGAGAGTTCCCGCTGTTACTCCAAACTCAAGAAGTCTTGTCATAACATAGGCGTTTTGAGGGCTGACAATCTGACCGTTATTCGCCATTCTCTGCTGCTTCTGGCGGATATCTCTTTCAACATCGAATACAACTTTGCCGTTGCGATCTTCTATAGTGCGTATCGCCATTGGAGTGACTACTCTGCCCTGATTTGCGAATATAGCAAACGCTCTTGCCATGGCAAGCGGCGAAGTGGAATTGACGCCTAACCCAAGAGGATAATAACGCGGCAGCGCGCGGCGGATTTGCGCTTCGTCTGTTATGCCCAATAACGCGGCAGATCTGGCTATTGCGGCGTCAAAGCCGACCATTTCCAAAACTTTAAGAGCCGGAATATTCAGCGATAACGAAAGCGCGTTGTAAAGCAAGATAGGGCCTCTCCATGCTCCGCCGTAATTGTTCGGAACATAAGGCGTGCCGTCTTCGTTGTGAAACGCCATTGGGATGTCATAAATCATGGTCGCGGATGTAACAACGCGGGCGTCGATTGCCGCGGAATAATACAGAGGCTTAAATGAAGAACCCGGCTGAACGCTCGCCTGCGTCGCCCTTATAAGCTGATTTGATTCATCGTATTTTGAACCGCCTATGATCGCGGTGATATATCCTGTTTCGTTTTCTATCGTAATAAGGGCGCCTTCAACCTGATTCTGCGCCGTGTTTTCACGTAACTGCGCGAAACCCCTTCCGGTCGCTTCTTTTAATTCCGGAATGCCGAAAATAAGAGCCGCAATATCAACAATGGGATTAATTGCTCTTGAGTAACGCGCAACAGCTCTTACTTCGTTTTGTTCGAATGTAACAGAGCGAATATCAGTTAAGTCATAAACAAGAGTTAGCATATCCACAATCGGAAGAAATATTCTTTCAGCTTGAATATTGCTTCTTCTGTTTAATGCCGCGTATTCTCTATTGCCTCTTTCAAGACCTCTTTCCATGTAAGTTTGAGCGGCCTGTTGATGTTCAAGATTAAGCGTTGTGTAAACAACATAACCGTCACGGTAATAATCCCTTGTGCCGTACATCAACTCGTCTAGCTCACGGCGCACATATTCGCTGAACCACGGCGCTTTATCCTCTCTCGTAAGGTACGCGGAAAGAGCCGGCTGCGTCCAGTCAAAATTATCCCAGTAATCCTGAAATGATACTTCAGCTTCGTCTTTATCGGCATAGCCGAATTGAATCATCCGCTCAAGCACAAAGTGCTGACGGTTCCTAGCAAGATTCGGATTTCTTAACGGATCGAAACGAGCCGGACCGGAAAGTAAAACAGCCAGAACCGCGGACTCCGCAAGATTAACCTCTCTCGAACTTTTCTTAAAGAAGTATCTGCTTGCAGTCTCAACGCCGTAGGTACCCGGACCCATCGGCATATAGTTAAGATAGATTTCAAGAATTTCATTTTTCGTATAACGCCTTTCAATCTGCAAAGCCCACCACAGTTCTCTAATTTTTCGCTTGATGGTGCGTTCGTTTCTGTTAGCGTAAAGAGTGCCCGCTACCTGCTGAGTTATGGTAGAACCGCCGCCCCATTCTTTGCGAAGAAGCTGCCCGATCACGGCGCGGGTAATGGCGCGGATACTAAAACCTCTGTGATTGTAAAAATCGGGATCTTCGCGCGCAAGAACAGCGTAAATCAGATGCCTTGGCAGCTCACTTAAAGAAACGAGTTCCCGCTTTTCGTCAGAAGCAAACTCTGTAATTAAATTCCCGTTAATATCTAAAATTCTAGTGGGAAGAGCCGGAGCAAATTCAATAAAATTTTCCTGATTCTTGATGCTAGTAGTCATCGCCAATGATAAACCAAGCCCTGCGCCGATAATAATTACAGCAATTACTGTGAGAACGGCAATTAATCTGACAGCAAAGACTGACATTTTGCCGTTTCCGCTTGATTCACCCATATTTAGAGCATATATATAAGAAAAACACTTGTCAAGTTGGACAGATTAGCGGTTAACAGCCTATTCTTTGCTCTTTTTATACAATTTTCTAAGTTCAAAACAGATTAATAAGCCTGTAATAATAAACGAAAAGCCGTCAACGGCAGGTGTCGCGTAAATTACGCCCCAAAGACCCCAGAATTTACCAAAAATAAGTATGCACGGTATTAACGCGATACATTGCCGCAGCATCGAAAGAAGTATCGATGTTTTCGGCCTTCCTGTAACAACAAAAAAGTTAGTTGACACAATTTGAAAACCCGCAAGCGGAAGCAAAAGCATGTTTATTCTCATCGCGCGGGGCGCAAATTCTTTTAGCGCGCCGCTTACTTCAGGCGCGAATATGCTTACCAATTGAATAGAGAATATTTGCACAACAGCGAAACCGACTATGCAGATTGAAGTAGCGGCGGCAATCGCTCCGATATAAGCGCGTAATACCCTGCGGAACAATTTTGCTCCGTAATTATAACCAAGTATGGGCTGCGCCCCCTGATTAATGCCGAACACAGGCATTAATATCAGCATTAACACAGCTCCCAATATGCTCATTCCCGACAGCGCTATATCGCCTCCGTTATCCACGCCAAGCGCGGCGGCGCCGTACCAGCCTGCGCTCATGTTGTTTAACAATTGAACAACAGACATTAAAAATTGCATCAGAAACTGGGCTGAGCCGAAAGCCATAATTTGCATAACTATGGAAAAATCAGGTTTTAAAATATGGAAATTAAGCCTTACTACCGCTTTCTTGCTTAATATAAATCTCAGTATATACGCTGTAGAACAACCTTGAGCCACAATTGTCGCCCATGCCGCTCCTTGAACTCCCCACTTAAACCACAAAATAAAAATCGCGTCAAAAATAATGTTTAAAACGGCGCCGAGAATCATTCCAATCATTGTAACAGCCGGAAACCCCTGCGCCCTTGTGCAGTGAGAAAGTCCGAAACTTACCATGAAAAAAATACTGCCGTATAGCGTTATGCGAAAATAATCCTTCGCGTAACCGAGGGCTTCGCTTCCTTTTGCCGCCCCCATCATCGAAAGAATAGGATCGATAAATACAAGTCCGGCAATCATTACGGCAATGCCCGATCCTATCAGCAGAAAGAAACAATGATCAAGAGCGTTCTCCGCTTCCTGCCTTCGTCCTTGTCCAAGCCGCATTGAGATCATGTTTGCGGCTCCGATTCCAAAGAGCATCGCAAACGCCATTCCAATTGTCATCAGCGGCAGAACGAGGGACAGCCCGCCGAGAGCGATTTCGTTTACGCCCTGCCCTACAAAAATACGATCTACAAAATTGTAAAGCGCGTTTACAACCATGCCTGTAATCGCTGGAACAGAGAATTTTAATAATAATTTACCGACAGGTTCAGTGCCGATTTTGCTTGCAGCATCCGGCGCGGATGCCGGTTTTTCTTCAGACATAATCCCTCATTTCTAATAAATTATATATGCAAACTTCTAATATATTTTACTTAAGCGTCGCCGCCCAAATACGCAGCTCCTGCGCGGCCCAGTGAACAATCAACAAGCGAAGGCAATCATGTCCGCTTAAATCATTGTCGATCACAGCCTGAGAAAACACCGCTCTTACAGCGCTTGTTGTTCTTGAATATTCATCAGGAAGCTCCGTAATCCAGCGTGATAATTCCTCTCCGCTGCCGCTCTTAAAATAATTGTCAACAGCATTTTGGAAATTTCCGGCAAATGAACTTATCGTTAAAACGCAGTTTTTGGATTTCTTTCTGTCTAATGCTTTATTAACAAATTCAATCGTTGCTTCCGCTTCATCTGCCGCCAGCGTAGCCGCAAGCGCGTTATCTGCGCTGTAACGCGCGAGAATATTATAAAACTTTTTCTGCGTATCTACAATCGCCGCGATCGCCAGAATAACCTCGTCTCTGAGATACGGCGGCTGATCCTTTGCCCGCAAAACATCCAATAAAACAGGGATAGATTCGCTGTTGTGATAAAATCCCAGCGCTTCCGCTCCCATAATTTTCAGCCTCGGGTTTTGCGATTCAAATACCAATTTTTCAATTTCAGGGCGGAATTCTTCATCTTTCATTTTCGCGAGCGCAATAACAGATTCGCCCGCAAGCATATAATCTTCCGATCTTGAAAGTTCCCTCAGCTTTGGAACGGCATCTGTGCAGTTTTTATTGCCAAGAATACGCGCGGAAATATAAGCTGTTGTAAAAGGGTTATTCGCAATATCATCAAGCAGCGCTTTTTCCGCGTTTTTATTCAGCTTGTTCAGTTTTTCAAGAGCCCTTACAGCTTCCTGCCGCGTAGCAAGTTTAGGAGAACGCGCTCTTTCTAAAAGTCCGTCTGTCGCAAGATGTGATGGAGTGTCTTGTAACGCTTCAAGAAGCAATCCTTCTTCATGGGAATCCTGCGCTTTATTTAATTTATCCAAAAGACTGATTGCGCGAAGATCTCTAAAAGAGAAAATAACTTCAAGCGCGTCCGAAAGCGGCAGAGAACCTAATGGCTTCATTCTTTTATGCGTTGCCAAAGCCAATATTGCCAAAGCAAACATGATTAAATAAAGAATCTTAAACGATATGAACGGCGATAAACCGATCAGAAGTAAGAAATCAATAAGAAGCCCGCCAAGAAATGTACCGACTGCGCCGGCCGCTCCAAGAATGAAGAAATATAAAATTCCCATATCCAGCATTTTTTCCGCGGGAATTAATCCTAAAAAATAAGTCTGCGCAATTCCTTCGGAGCCGAGAAAACCGAAGTTCAGCATAAAAAACAAGAACACCATAAAAAGAATTGATCCTGTCACATTATTTAAAGCCGACTGCGGAAATAAAATAACAGGAACTAAACTTGCAATTCCAAGAATAACGCAGACAAGAAAAAGCGGTTTTGCGCCGAGCCTGTCTACAAGGAATTTAACAATAATGCCCGCCATTAAATAACCAAGACCGCCGAATACTGAATAAAGAGAAATTAATCCGTCATTATGATTAAACACTTCGCGCGCATAAACAACAATAAATGTTCGCGTAACACCGGACACCAGGACAATAAGGAAAAATATAAAAATAAAATGCCGTAAATGATTCTGAGAAAAAGCATCTTTAAAAATATCCGTTAATTTGGCTGCATGATCATCTTTCGGCTTTTCAGGTTCAGGCACTTTTTTAATAATACATCCGCTTATAACGCCTGTAATAACGCCGGCGCTGAGTAAAATAGAAAAAATAAAAATGGGCGGCTCTATGCCAAGAACCATCGCAATTAAAAAGCTTGCGAACATTCCAATTGAACTGTTTATTATTTGAACTTGCGTCATATAACTGCCGCGATCAGGACCGGACGCTAAAAGGCTTAAAACGGGATTATTACCGATCATTCCGATTCCGCGCATAAGATGGAATAGCAGCACCCCAAGCATTATTAACAAAAGAGCGGTATTTCTATACCCGGCATAATCGACAAAAGGAGCCGCGACCGCTAATACCATGCAAACGGATCTTGCTATCCATGTAAAAGAAAAAATACCAATTATCGAAAATCGTCTCGTAAGTAATTTTCCAAAGGGAAGTAAAAATAACGCAATATAAAAAGTTGAACCCAAAAGCCCAATATAGGTGGGAGACGCGCCAAGCCTAAGAGCAAAAAGAGTGATAATTATCCCAACAAGCAGGTTCCATGAAATGGCGTTAAAAATATTAAAATAGTTATAAACATCACGCGCCTTGCTTAAGCGGTAGGGTGATAACTGGGTTGCCATATTGATAATTTATCAATCTGTACCATATTATACAAGTATGTGCAGACGCGGGCAGCGTGCCGGCAGCATCTGCACATACTGATTAAGACATTTACATTTTTAATGCATAACCTTATGCATTAATTGTGATGTAATGATTTGTTCCTTCCAGTACTATTAAATACCATAAATTTTTACTTGAATTTCTAAAGAAATATTTCTAACGTCGATATTTTCACCGTATTTTTTTTTGCAACAATAAATAATTCATTGTACCCTTTCTGTAATAATATATTTACACTATCATATCTTATAACCTCAAAATTTGTTTCAATAAAACCGATTTTTTCCATTGTTTCCAATTCATTTACAGGTATATGATAACCCAGAATCGGTTTTTCTGTAACATAAGAACAAAATAAAAGAACAATAAACAAAACTGATAAAATATTGTTCTTGATATACCATATATTAAAGTCCATCAGGTAAGCCAATATGTTTAATTACTGTATTTTGATATTATTGACAAGTTAATTAACGGATGATACTTTAATTAAAATCGGAGATAATTTATGAATTTTATGCAGTTTGCCGAAAGAATAATAAAAGAAGCAAATAAACCCTTATCCCCGAAAGAAATATGGGAAAATGGTGTTAAAAAAGGTTATGATAAGCAATTAAATTCTACAGGTAAAACACCATGGGAAACAATTTCGGCAAGATTATATGTTGATATAAAAGATAATCCAGATTCAATTTTTATCAAAATAACCACAAAACCTGTTAGATTCTTTTTAAAAAATATTCCCCAGAATTTTGATCTTAATAAGATTGAAAAAGAGCAAGAAGGCAGCATTGTAAAAAGAGAATCTGGTTATTCTGAAAGAGATTTGCACAAATATTTGTCATATTATGTCTACACATATAATAATTTTATTTATACAAAAACGATATATCATGAAACATCATCAAAGAAAAAATATTCACAATGGATACATCCTGATATTGTTGGAGTATATTTTACTTTTGAACAATGGGAGCCGGAAATATTTGATATTTCAAAAGAAGTTGGGAATTTAGCGATTAGACTTTTCTCTTATGAATTGAAAAAAGTAATAAATTTTTCAAATTTAAGAGAGTCTTTTTTTCAGGCAGTCTCGAATTCATCATGGGCGAATGAAGGATATTTGGTTACAGCAGAACTTGATGATGATAAAGATTTAATGGAAGAAATAAAGAGACTTTCTAACTCATTTGGTATTGGTTTAATAAAACTAAATGTAGATAATCCAGATTCAACAGAAATTATTTATCCGGCTAAACAAAAAGATATTATAGATATTGAAACAATGAATAAAATATCGCAAATCAATCCTGATTTTGAGGATTTCCTAAAACGAATTAAAATAGACCTTAATTCAAAAGAGATTAGAAAAGAGAAATATGATAAAATATATGACGTAGAAGAATTATTAAAAAAAATAAAATGAAGAACCGGCGGAAACAGAACCCTTTAACAGGGAATTGGAACATAGTATCAATAACGATATAAAAAGCGTGTAAACCCCCTCCATACATTGAATATATTTAACATTTAAGGTATAAATCACATATGATTAAAGAAGCAATTATTAAAGCCGCAAAAAGAGAAAATCTCTCCTATGAATGCGCAGAAGCCGTAATGAACGAAATCATGGAAGGTAAAGCCAGCGAAATACAAATGGCAGCCTACCTCGCGTCAATGTCCGTAAAGGGCGAAACTATCGATGAAATTACCGCGTCAGCCGCCGGTATGCGCAAGCACTGCGTAAAGATTTTACACGACATGGATGTGCTTGAAATTGTCGGCACCGGAGGAGACCATTCCAACTCGTTTAATATTTCTACAACATCCGCGCTTGTAATTTCAGCAGCCGGTATCCCTGTCGCAAAACACGGAAACCGCGCCTCATCAAGCAGGACAGGTTCCGCCGATGTTTTAGAAGCCCTCGGTGTCGATATTACAATATCTCCCGAACAAAGCTTGCATCTTTTAAAAACAATTAATATATGTTTTCTCTTCGCGCAAAATTATCATATATCGATGAAATATGTGGCACCTGTCCGCCGCGAACTTGGCATTCGCACAATTTTTAATATCCTGGGTCCGTTGGTAAATCCGGCAGGCGCAAATATGGAGCTCTTGGGCGTATACGAACCTGAACTGGTAGAGCCAATGGCAAAAGTTTTATGCAATCTCGGCGTAAAAAAAGGACTTGTCGTTTATGGTCATGACGGACTGGATGAAATCTCATCAGGAGCGCCAACCACAGTCTGCGAACTCAGAAACGGATTTATTAAAACATTCGAAATTGAACCTGAACAATTCGGCATTGAACGATGCAAAAAATCTGATTTGCTCGGCGGCACTCCGGCAGAGAACGCGGCTATTACAATAAAAATCCTTGAAGGTGAAAAAGGCCCGAGGCGAAACGCGGTCTTATTAAATTCCGCGGCAGCGATACACATCGCCAAGCCGGAAATTGAAATCAAAGAAGCAATCGCAATCGCTGCAGAAGCGATTGATTCCGGTAAAGCGAGAGAACAGCTCAGGCAGTTTGTGGAATTGTCGAAGACGCACAATTGAGCAAACACAGCGTGTGGATAAACCAAGCAGCGAAGCGCGGCACCCAAAAAAGTAAATGAGAATGGTAATGGGCGAATGTTTTAGCATGAGCAGTGCGCCCGGATTTTTTATTTATAGAAGAGATTCACAAAAATATTAATTCTCTTTACGATATTGACCATTTAAAGCCATCCAAAAAATATCCGCTGAGGCTAAAAGACTTATCTTTTCCAGGAATATTTTATCTGTGTCGAAAAACCGGATTCCTAACATTTGTGCAGCCAGTTTCTCAGGCATTGTCTTACCGTAGCCTGGAATTCCGATTAAAATGAGGTTCTTTCTTCCATCCCCGCTCTTCCTTGAATTTAACAAATATTCTATAATACATCTAACCATGAAAAACCCGCCTGCTATACTTGGTAAAATCGCACAAAGTACAATTAAACGTGTGGAAGATGCGAAAAAAAGTATTTCATCTGAAGCTCTAATTGCCTCTGTGAACTCCGTGGTTAAAAATAATAAATTATCATTTCATAACGCTCTCGCAGCGCCGGGTTTGTCATTCATCTGCGAGGTGAAAAAAGCGTCGCCTTCAAAGGGTGTAATATCTGCGGATTTTCCGTGGAGGGATATTGCGAAAGATTACGATGAAGGCGGAGCGGCGGCGATATCGGTTCTTACAGAGCCGGAATTTTTTTTGGGAAGCGATCAATACCTGCGCGAAATATCGGCGGCTGTAAAGATTCCTACGCTAAGAAAAGATTTTATTATCGACCCATATCAGATTTATGAGGCAAAATTGTGGGGAGCGAAAGCTGTGCTTTTAATCTGCGCCCTTTTAGAGCCTGAGACACTTTCAAGTTTTATCGCCTGTGCCGATGAACTTGCTCTCGACTGCCTTGTGGAAATCCACAGCGAAGAAGAAGCAAAGGAGGCAATCGGCGCGGGAGCGAAGATCATCGGTATAAATAACCGCGACCTTACAACCTTTAATGTGGATACAAGTTTGGCTTCAAGATTAAAAAAAATAATACCGGCGGAAATATTGACTGTTGCAGAAAGCGGAATAAATAATGTCAATGATATTCGCAAATTGAAAGAAACAGGCGTAGACGCTGTTTTGATAGGAGAGAGTCTTATGCGCTCCGCGAACAGAAAGCAATTCCTGAAGGAACTGCTTTCCGCGTAACGCAGAGCGGAGATTTAATTATGCCAGGAAAGTAATCTTTTTCTTTATTATCACGGTGATAATATCAATTATCCATCCAATACAGAAAAGACCGGCAGTGAGAATCCAGATAATACCGATAATCACCTTACCGCGGAGAACGCGGTTAATCCCCTGAACAATAACACCAACACCAGGGATAATGGTAAGAATGATGTTAACAAACCAGCCCAATTTATCAATTGCAGTTGCCATATAAACTCCTTAAATAAAGATAAGTAATTGTACAACAAAAAACTTGAAAAAACAAGGTGTAATTTTTTTATTAATATGATACCTTTACCGTATGCGAATTAAAATCTGCGGTTTATTCCGCGAGGAAGACATTGATTATGTAAACGAAGCGCGTCCTGACTATATCGGCTTCGTGTTCGCCAAAAGCAGCAGGCAGGTATCAACATCGCTTGC
>WQRN01000040.1 GCA_009786715.1 Treponema sp. | reverse complement strand
GCCGTTTTGTAAAAAAAGTTGAATTTAAAACGCCGTATATTGCCGCGTTTGCTACTTACGGATCGAGTCCTCTTGGCACACTTGGAGCATTACGGCGGATATTGAAAAAGAAAGTGAATTGTAAAATGTTTTTTGGAAGAATACCTGCAGTGGAAAATTATCTTGCAATGTTCGGTACGCCGAACGCGAAAAAAATTGAACTCCGTACTAGCATGCAAAAAAAAGCGACAGATGAAGCCGCGCGTTCTGTTATCGATAGAAAAGAAAATATAGTTAATACTTTTACGCCTTTTTCCGCATTTATTTTCTTACTCTTTACGCTTGGCTTAAAAATCTTTTATAAATATTACCGTGTAAGCGATAAATGCGACGGCTGCGCTATTTGTGAAAAAATTTGCCCTGTTTCGAGCATTAGAATGGAAAACGAACGCCCTGTTTTTTCTTCCGCATGCGAACATTGTCAGGGATGCGTAAATATTTGCCCTTCTAAAGCCATTAAATTCGCGCGTAAAAAATTCGGCGATGACGGCTACCGCCATCCTGAAATACAGATAAAGGAATTAATGCATTAGCAAGGATCAACTATGAATGAGCATAAAAATTTTGCGCTTGTTACAGGCTCAAGTTCCGGCATCGGCCTTGCGATAAGCGGCGAACTTGCAAAACGCGGATATAATCTCTTAATGGTCAGCAATGAGGATGAAAAGCTTCGCGAAGCGTCTTCCGGTTTGGAAAACAAATATGGAATTAAGGCAATACCTCTGTGTATGGATCTAGCGAGAATGGACAGCGCAGCTGAGCTTTTTGATTATTGTCAGACAAATAATATAATTGTAGATATTTTGGTGAACAATGCCGGTATTTTCTTTTTTAAAGATGTTATTAAAACGCCCCCTGAGCTTGCGCAGAAAATTATAAATCTGCATAATCTTACGCCGTGTAATTTATCGCGGCTTTTCGCTCAAAAAATGATAGCGGACAATAGAAAGGGTTATATTTTAATGATGGCATCCGCTTCATCCAGAATGATGATGCCTGGTATTGCGCTGTACAGCGGCACGAAAGGATTCCTTCGCAGTTTTGCGCGCGCGATGCGGAATGAAGTTTACGATAAAGGAGTCAGCATTACAACGCTCAGTCCCGGCGCCGTAGCAACAGGTTTGTATAATCTGCCTCCCCGTTACTTGAAACTCGGTATTTTTCTTGGAATAATTATGACTCCCGAACGCCTTGCTTCTTTGGCAGTTAAAAAAATGTTTAAACGAAAAGCCGAATACATTCCCGGAACATTTATCAACACATTATTCATTATTATAGTGAGGACACTGCCTGAATTTTTAATCAGGATAATAAAAAGAAAGATAGATAAAAAATTTAAAAACGAGTAGAATTAAAATATTTGTTATGCTATGATTTCTCCATGAAACAATGTCCGTGCGGCTCTGGCCGTGAATATTCCGCTTGCTGTGAACAGTACATCCGCGGCAAGGAAAAAGCTCCAACCGCCGAAGCGCTTATGCGCAGCCGTTATTCCGCCTACGTTGAACATGAGATCGACTATATAATCAACACCTGCGTACACCGCGGCAGGGATGACATCGATTATAAATCGACGCGCGACTGGAGCGAACAATCAAAATGGATTGGGCTTAAAATCATCTCCAAAGAAAAAGGCGGCGTTACAGATACAGAAGGAACCGTAGAGTTTGAAGCCACCTATGAACGCGACGGCTTAAGAGACATACATCACGAAACAGGAAAATTTAAAAAAGAAAAAGACGAATGGCTTTATGTTGAAGGACGTATATCTCCGACAACAATTGTGCGCTCTTCTCCAAAAACAGGACGCAACGATCCTTGCACCTGCGGCAGCGGAAAGAAATACAAACACTGCTGCGGAAAATAAAATGCACAGGTTGGCATTAATACGATTGTTCTATCCCTTGATGTTATTTTATTAATTATATAAAATATTAAAGTATGAAATATCAAGTAATTTACGCTGATCCGCCTTGGGCATATTTATGGGGAACAGGAAAAGACGGCGGTAATTTCGCTCCTGAAAAACACTATCAAACAATGTCCACAGAGGAGATATGCGATATTGATGTGAAATCTTTGCGGGATAAAAATTGCGCCCTGTTTCTTTGGACTACAATGCCGACCTTACCGGACGGCATTAGAGTAATGGAAGCTTGGGGATTCAAATATAAAACTTGCGCTTTTTCATGGGTTAAAATAAAAAAAGATGGTATGCCTCTTGCCGGAATGGGCAGCTATACAAAATCAAACATTGAAGTTTGCCTGCTTGGTATGCGCGGACATATAAAAGCTGTCGATAAAACCGTTCCGCAAATTGTTATGCACGAGAGGATAGGACATTCCGTAAAACCTCCGATTGTACGGGATAAAATTGTACAGCTCTTCGGCGATATAAACCGCATTGAATTATTTGCACGGCAAAAAATTGCCGGGTGGGACGCTATAGGATATGGAATTGACGGAATAAGTATTCAAGATAAAATCAAGCAGATTAGCAACCCTGATTATGTTTTCTCGCATGTGGAAACAAATGAAAAAATAACCGGTGTAAAATCTATACAACAATCACAGTTTTCATTTGCGTAATATTTAAACACTTTAAATAATTTTTGATCTAATAATTAGAAAAATTAAAGTAATAGGAAAGGTAGAGAGCATGCCATGAAAGATAAAAATAGAATACCTTTAACAAAAAAGCAAAAAGAAGTTATGGGAGAGTTTTATAATATCTCATTTAAACAAGTTGTCCTTTCCAAGAATGAAAGGATGGATATATGGAAAAAATTTAAAAACGGAGAAAAGATTGTAAGTAACCTTGTTAAAATATGTCCTGCCGCTTTTGCCGAGATACAGAAAGCTCAGACTAATGATCAAAATTTGCAATCTGCTGTGTTTAGTGAATGTGCATATGCGCAAACTCTTGCTAATATCTTAAACCTTTGTAATTTTACAGATTATACTCACAATCCTTCTTTTGTCTCTGATTCTATTAGCAGTCTATTAAACTCTTATAATCTTGTTCCGCGGTATATCTACAGTAACAACGAGAAAAGCCGTATGTTAATTCAAGCCGGCGGTTGTATTGGGGTTGATAGCGCGCTTATCTCGGTTTTGGATAATGATGTTTATACCATAGAATTTAAAGAAGCAGGCGCAAAGACTTCAGAGCCTGATTTGCCTAAATACGGCGAGGATGGAAAGTTGATACTTACAGATGATTTTAAACAAAGATATCCGCAATTTACTGAAATGATGAAACAACATATTGGATTTAATGTTTTTGAAAAACGCGGACATAACGAAAATAATTTTTCACCGGAAAGTATCAGGATAGCGGTAACTGAAAATTATACATCTAAAAAATTTGCAGATGTTATATGTACAGAAGATAAAAGTAATTATTTAACAATGCTCCCTGCCAATCAGGTTGATCGATGGGCTGTTCTTCAGGGTGAAATAAGAACTGCGGGAAGGAATCCATACTCGGTATGGACGCCTAAAGCACTTCTAAGATTCATCAAACAGTATGGCGGAAACGTGAGCGGGGAATATGTATATTTCAATCCTGATAAATTGGAAGAACGCAAGCCAAGAGGCGGCAGCGGTTCTACAGGTTATAAAATCACATCTTTATTTTTTGTAAGAAAACAATATTGCAAAAAAGAACCTAACGGAGATATAAAATTCAAATTAAATAATATTGAACAGTTGAATCCAACGATAGCTGCAAAAATGTTTTTTTACAATTTGAATGTATCCGAAGTTAAAGAATACTATAAAAGCGATTTAAAAAACTAATGTACTTGTAATTATTTCCTATTAAATGATATACTCCTCATATGTTAGATCACAAATTTATCGCAGAAAATCTGCAGGCGGTTATGGCGAATATCGCAGACCGATTTATGAAAGCTGATGCCGAAGCAGTAGCTCGTCTTTACAATAAAAGAACAGAACTCACCACAAACCTTCAGGCTTTGCAGCAGAAGCGCAACGCCAATGCCGATGCCATGAAAGGCAAAATGGAGCAGGACGCGCGAGCCGCGTTAATCGAAGAAGGTAAAAAACTTAAAGAAGAAATCGCCGCTGCGGAGACTGAACTAGCCTCTGTCGAAGCGGAACTTTTAACCGAAGCGCGGAAGATACCGAATATGGCTCATCCTGACGCACCTGTCGGCAAAGAAGATAAGGATAACCTTGAAGTAAAAAAATCCGGTAAAATTCCGACATTCGATTTTGAACCTGCCGACCATGTAAAACTTGGGCAAGACCTCGATATTATTGATTTTGATTCAGGCACAAAAGTATCCGGCACCAAATTTTACTATCTTAAAAACGAAGGCGTGTATCTTGAACTTGGTCTAATCCGTTACGCGCTTGATATTCTGCAAAAAAAAGGTTTTACTCCTTTTATTACTCCAGACATAGCGCGTGAGGAAATCCTTGAAGGCATCGGCTTTAATCCGCGCGGAGCGGAATCAAATGTTTATACTCTGGAAGGCGAAGACGCCTGCCTTGTTGGAACCGCAGAAATCACTTTGGGCGGTTATTATTCCAACATGATTCTGCCGCGTGAAAAATTGCCTCTTCGCATGGCAGGTCTTTCCCATTGTTTTAGGCGCGAAGCGGGAGCGGCAGGGCAATTCTCCAAAGGGTTATACCGCGTTCATCAGTTTACCAAACTTGAAATGTTTGTTTACTGTCTCCCCGAAGAATCTGATAAATTCCACGAAGAGCTGCGCGGGATAGAAGAAGAAATATTTGAAGGTTTAAATATCCCGTTCCGTGTTGTAGACACATGCACAGGCGATCTTGGCGCCCCTGCGTACCGCAAGTGGGATCTCGAAGCATGGATGCCCGGACGCAACAACGGCGAGTGGGGCGAAGTTACCTCGACATCTAACTGTACAGATTATCAAGCGCGCAGATTAAACATCCGTTTCAAAGACACAGACGGCAAAAATAAATTTGTCCACATGCTTAACGGAACAGCAATCGCCATTTCGCGCGCCATCATCGCCATTCTGGAGAATAATCAACAGGCAGACGGCACAGTCCGCATCCCGCGCGCGCTGGTTCCCTATGTCGGGTTTGACGTGATTGGGAAGAGGTAGCAATATGAATGAAGATATCCGCTGGAAACAACGTTTTCAAAACTATAAAAAAGCTCTTGTAACTATAAAAAAGGCTGTTGAACTTTCAGAACAAAGAGAATTGTCTGATCTTGAAAAACAAGGAGTAATACAGGGGTTTGAATTCACTTTTGAGCTTGCCTGGAATGTAATGAAGGATTACCTTGAAGAACAGGGAATAATAGGTATCATTGGCAGTAAAAACGCTATTCGACAGGCCTTTAATAAAGGGGTTATTGAAGATGGAGATGACTGGATGGATATGGTTGAAGATCGAAATCTTGCATCCCATACTTACGATGAAGAAACTGCAGATAAAATATTCAAAGCAATTAAAAATAAATATTTTAATATGTTTAACAAGCTGGAAGAAAAAATGAATACTATGGAATAATTTATGGGAAATGGATTGTCAGAGAGAACAGTAAATACCCTTTATTCAATTTTTAGTAAATA
Organism: Treponema sp.; assembly: GCA_009786715.1. Next base: position 8,403 of record WQRN01000040.1, on the reverse strand, counting down.
CCTCGGAATAAAACAGGTTATTATTTACGGCAGCAGAGCAAAAGGAAATTTTCGTATTGGTTCTGATATAGATATTACATTAAAAACAGATAACAATTTTTCTCACAATGATCTTCTTCATATTGCAAACGATTTTGATGATTCAACTATCCCATATTTTGTTGATGTTTCAATATATGATATGCTTTCCAATTCCGATTTAAAAGCTCACATCGATAGGGTGGGGAAGGTTTTGTACTCAGCGTGATAGAATAATGTTAAACATTATTGGTATAGACTGTATAAGGCGCAAGATTTGTTCGGTATCGGCGACATCAGTAAAGCGCATTTTGCCGTCTTGGGCTGGTAATTTCAACAGGTGACAATTTGTCACCGTTTGATTCCTTTCTTCATTTAGACGTTGCTTGAGTTTATTCCAGTATTTTCGCGCTTTTAAATCGTCTTGTTGCTCAGTCAATATTGCTACAATATCAATAATTGACCACCACCATTTTTCGGCTTCTTCATCCCATATATGACGGACTTGTACTCCGTTAAAGAGTTTTGCTTTGCTTATTGATTTATCCATGTTTTTCTCCTTTGGCTTGTAAACATATGTTAAGTATATAGAGTTTGGTTGGATTTGTAAAGGAGGAAAGAGAAGGATTTTATCACGAACGAATGCTAACTGGCTGTTTTAGATATTCTTAGTGCATGGAATAAAAAGATAAGTTGTTTTTAATAATGCTGTGTGTTATAATTAATAATGTTTCCGAATATTGAATTCAATAAAGCTGCGTTTAAGTATAAAATGACAGAAGAAGAAGCGTTTGCTTTAGATGAAGAAATTACCAATGCGGATATAATATTAAAACAAGATAAGGATGGTATATTTACCCGTCAAAGAGAATTACTTGACGCACTGGATCGCGCAAGTGCGGATTATATTATAACCCGCGCTATTGCAACAAATAAAATGCCGATGCAAATTCTTGGTGAGATGGTTCATGAGAAAATTGTCGCAGGCGTTTCTGCTTGAATTCACTGATTACAATTTGTAACAGTTTCCTTATCTTTTCTTACGACACCTTCACAAAATTTCCCCATAAATAAGCATTGTCTATTGGTTTGGGTTTTTCAAGTTCTGTGCGTTTTGGAATGTGACTGTTCTTTCAGATAAATTTTCTCTTCCTTAAAAAATTCATATTCTCTCTTTAGATTAAATATTTATTTCTTTTTTTCACTTATCTCCTATATATGGATAAACGCCTCACTGTAATATAATCTGTACCTTTGTAAAACAGATACGCTTTGAGCGTTATCTAACGGTCCTATTAAAACCTTGTTAACATTTATATTCATACCGCGAATATTTACTGTAACCTGCATAATGGCTCTGGGAAGATTACTGTCTACTTTTGCGATTTCAGAATTTGCTGTTGCCAAATTGGAGTATGCTCCGATTTGAACGTAAAACATACCGGGTTGGAAATTTCTAATTAATTGAATACCTGGAGGTTGGCGTCCATTAGGTAGTGGATATTGCTCTCTTATATAACTAGCAATTTTATTTGCTATTAATGCAGCATTCTGCCTCCATTCATCGTTTCCGCCATTTCTTAAACTCCATGAAGTAATAAGTTGAGCCATAAAAGGCGTAAAATCATTTGAATGAATATTAGCTGTCCCTATATGAGTATAATTATTATAAATGTGAAAAGTATAATTCATTTCTTGTTGAAAACGAATACTTATACTTTTGCTATCATAAACATCTTTTATCAATATTTGGTTGATTCCAACTTCATATTTTAATCTATTGCCTATCTGCTCGTATGAAAAAACAGAGAATGTTAAACTAAAAAATATAAGAACCAAAAGCAATTTTTTCATACAATACTCCTTTTCATTTCTTAAACTCCTTCAAAATTGGTTTATAGAATCCGCCAATAATACATGGCGATAATATCATATAACGCATGGCTCATGATGTTATCGCGAAAATCCTATTTGCGTAAGTACTCCAACCCGGCGCAGCCTTGCACGCTGCAACAGAATTCAACGCTAGGTCAAATGTTTGACCAAATGCGTTTCCTAAAATTAGTAAAAAGAATAATCCGAATAAAAGTTTACCGTTCATGTTTCCTCCGTAACATACAAAACTCAGGGGCGGACAACACGAATGCCATGATCGGCGTCCCTCCAGTACGGGTAGTCGTCGAGCCGATACGCAGAACGAAGGTTACGCCCACCACATCCGAACCAACTCCCACCGCGTATCACACGGTTATACCCAGCAACTGCTCCTGCGGGATTTGTATTTTCTCCTGCATTGTCATACGAACTCGTATACCAATCCCAGCACCATTCAAATAAATTCCCGTGCATGTCATATAAGCCATAAGCGTTAGGTGCAAAGATATTTACCGCTGTTGTCTTTCCTATGTATTCTCCTGCAGGATTACAATTGTAAGGATAATTACCGTTATAATTCGCCTGGGATGTAGTAATATTATTTCCGGTATTAAAGGGCGTTGTTGTCCCTGCTCTGCAAGCATACTCCCACTGCGCTTCTGTAGGAAGACGATAGCCGTTAGAACCTGCAACTACTTCAACGCTGTCCCATGTTGCTTTATTGCTTATTGGCACATCTCCCCACTCTGTAGGATTGGTCTTTCCTTCAATACTGTATGCAGGGTTTAGACCTTCTTTAATGCTTAATTTATTACAAAATACAATAGCATCATACCAAGATACCATTTCTGCAGGTAAATTATTTCCAAAGAAATAACTTGGATTTACTCCTATAATTTCCATGTACTGCGCCTGTGTTACAAGGTATTTACCTATAGAGAAAGCGCTAACAGTTACATTACCTTCATTAGCTGTTCTGTAGTTTTCATCATTTACAAATTCCGTAGAACGCTCTGCTTTGTCGGCAGGGCTTCCCATTTTAAACGTTCCGCCCGGTATCTGCACCATTCCTGTTGCCAGAACACTTTCTTTCCCTCTGGTTTCTCCACACTTGGAGCATATTTCTGTCTTTTCGCCGTCTCCAAAATCAGTTGGCGCTGTTGTTACAACCCACCCCCATGTGTGGGAGCAAGTCTTATCAACTTCTCCTCCATTATTATTGTCGTTGTTATTATCGCAAGTTATTAAAACTAGCCCGATTACCATAATTAGAATGAAAAATTTCAATGTGTTTTTCATATAAACCCCCTTTTCTGATTTTTTTACTCTATTTCCTTATTTTTCTCAAAATAAAATGGGAAAATTTATAATAAGAGCCTATATGTTACTTATACTATACTATAAGATACTAGTCAATAACTATAAAGCATTTATCATTTCTTTATAGTATATGGAAATAGATGAATCGAATATTAGAGATATACTGGCAAGAAATATAAAGGAAAATCGCCGAAAATGCGGATTTTCACAGGAAAAACTGGCGGAAAAAGCCGGAATTTCGACGCCATTTGTCGCAATGATAGAGGTTTCCCGCAAATTCCCAACCCCTGATGTACTAGACAGAATTGCCGGAGCTTTAAATGTCAAAACATGGCAGCTTTTTGCCGTCCAACCTTCTCCCGAAGACGCCATGGAACAGTTACGTACCTCCATTGTCAAAGATATCGACAAGGTAGTCGCTGATGCGGTAAAAAAGGCGATTGCGGAAAACTGCGGGAAAAACTCGAAATAGGAAATATAAAATCTAAAGACTAGACTTTACTTTTCAAAATCTATCTGCAATACTTTTAGTCGAGGTGTATATGAATTTTGACATTGAGTTTAAACAGGAAGAAGATGGTCGCTGGATAGCGGAAATTCCTGAAATTCCCGGTGTGCTTGCGTATGGCGTGACACCTCTACAAGCGGGAGAAAAAGCCAAGGCATTGGCCTTAAGGGTTTTAGCCGAACGAATGGAAAATGAGGTTTCAATCCCCGCCATTAATTACATAGAATTTGCGAATCATTATGGGCAATTGGCCGTCAATTAAAGCAAAACGCCTTCTTGCCGCATTATTAAGAATCGATTGGTCTGTTAAAAGACAGGATGGATCCCATAAACATTAGAAAGAGATGGTTATCCAAATTACGTTTTTGCCTTTCACGATGGCGATGATATTGGTCCAAAAATGCTTGCCAAAGTAGCCAAGCATACGGGATTAAAGCCAGATGATTTATAGTAAACCATCAACGCGGTAAAAAACCATCATTGCAAATAGCCATTACTTCTTCTCGTGGGGCATCTATAAATTCAACTACATTTGATTCCGTAACCGGTGTAAAGGTAAGAATCACCTTTCCCCCAATCGATTCCTCCAAAAAATTCGTAAAAAAAATTAAAAATTTTTCTTGACATATTGTACTAGTACACTTAGAATTGTACTAGATGAATAGTACAAAGGTTAGGACGAAGGACAACAAGCCTCAAGCCCACGAGGAGGGTATCAACTTCACGCTGGACCCGGTAAACGGGGCGCCGATTTACAGGCAGATTATCCAGCAGATTGAGTATGCCATTCTGTCGGGGCGGATGAAGTCGGGTGATAAGCTGCCCACGATTCGTTCTCTGGCTGTTGATTTAAAGACCAACCCGAACACCATCGCGAGGGCTTACAACGAGCTGGAAATCCGCGGGGTTTTGGAAACACAGGTAGGCAGCGGAACTTACATCTCCGACAAAAAGCCGGTAATGGAAGACGACAGCCTGAACCGCAAAATTCAGGAAGTGATTACCCGTTTCGTGCATGAGTTACGCGATCTGGGCGTTGAAAACAAGGAACTGATCAAGTTAATAGATTTGTATATCAAGGGGGAGAAATTATGAAATTGAAGAAAAAAGCGGATTACACTCTTGCTTTAATCAGGATTATCGTGCTTGTCGCGGCTGCGGCAATTATGTCTATGGTTTATCATATACCGGAAAAACCGGCTTTGCATATGGAAGATTTAAAACAGATGTGGGCTGGTATCGCGATATTTATTGTTGTCACGCTTTTGGTTTTTTCGATCCGCAAAGCTGATGAGTGGGAACGCGCCATCGTTCTTCGCTTTGGAAAATTCCTCAAGGTGAAAGGCCCCGGGCTTTTTTTCCTGTTTCCGCTTGCGGATAGGATTAACCAGATTGTTGATATCCGCATCAGGGTTTCGGATTTTTCCACGCAGAAAACTTTAACCGGCGATTCTGTTACCGTAAATGTTGATGCGATTTGTTTCTGGCTTGTGTGGGATCCGCAGAAAGCTGTTCTTGAAGTTGAAAATTATGTTGACGCTGTTGTACTTTCTTCCAAGACTGCTTTGCGTAACGCGATTTCAAATAACGATCTTTCTACATTCCTTGAACGCAGCGATATTATCGAAAAGCAGATCCAGGAAGATGTTGATAAAAAAACAACACAGTGGGGAATTACAGTTCTTCATATCGAGATTACCGACATTCAAATTCCTGAAGCTCTGCAGGATTCGCTTTCGCGCGTTGCGCAGGCTGAACGCGAGAAGAAGGGGCGTATTCTGCTTGCTGAAGCGGAGATCGAGATTGCGCATAAACTGGAGGAAGCTTCAAAAATTTACAAGAGCAATGAACCTGCGATGAAACTTAAAATTCTTTCGATATTAAACGAAGGATTAAAAGCGGGTAACTCAATGATGCTTGTTCCAAATACGATAACTGAAGAATTAAAGACAACCGATATTTTTGGTTTACAGGCTTTGAATGAAATAAAGAAAGGAAATAAATAAGGAGGTATCGAAATGACAGTTGTAAAAGCGGAAAATGTAGTTAAAGACTATGGTTTGGATGGACAAATAGTTCATGCCCTGCGCGGTGTGAATATCGAGTTCAAGGGCGGAGAATTTTCCGCCATCGCCGGTCCTTCGGGAAGCGGTAAATCGACGTTTCTGCATCTTATCGGCTGCCTTGACACTATCACTGCTGGAAACATTATCGTAGGCGGCTCGAATACCGCTAACATGACACGTAACGAACTTGCTTTTCTTAGAAGGAACAGCATTGGTTTTATTTTTCAGGCGTACAATTTGATTCCCGTGCTTTCTGTAGAAGAAAATATTTCCTTCCCTCTTACGCTCATGGGAATCGGGAAAAAAGAAATGAAAGAGCGCACGGCAAAAGTTTTAAAAGACGTGGGTCTTGAAGGCATGGAAAAACGCCGCCCCAAGGAAATGTCAGGCGGTCAGCAGCAGAGGGTGGCAATCGCTCGCGCGCTTGTAAAAAAACCCGCGCTCATTCTTGCTGACGAACCTACCGCAAACCTTGATTCAAAAATAGGTCGCGAGATTCTGGAACTTATGCTGGAATTGAATAAGTCCGAAGGGACAACATTCATTTTTTCCACCCATGATCAGATGGTTATGGATTATGCACGCCGACTTATCAATATCCGAGACGGGCAGATTGTAACCGATCTTGAAAAAAGTTAAGGGGGAACAATGAAGCTATCAGGAATTTGGGAATTAAAGAAAATGGCGCTTCGCAACCTTGCTCGTCATAAGGTAAAGACTGTGTTAACCTGTCTTGCGATTATGGTGAGCGTAGCTGTTTATATTTTTATTAGCTGCTGGCTTGGCGGTATGGCGATTGAATCGCGAAGGAATATTGTCAACTTTGAGATGGGAGCGGCGAAACTGCAAACCAATCTCTACTTTGAGAAAAAGGACGAGATGCCAAGTTACGAAAACTTTAAGGATTGGGAAATTTACAAGACCGCACTTGAAAACGAGGGTTATGTAAGCGCTCCGCGTTATACATTTTCAGGTACTTTGTTTTCGACATCAGGTTCCGCGCCGATTATGTTTTTCGCGGTAGACCCGCAGGCGGAGGATGAAGTTTTTCGCTATGTGCCCTATGTTGATTTCGGACGTTATGTGCAAAACGGGAACTTTGAAATCGCCCTTGGAACCATAGCGGCGGAAAAATTAAAGGTTGGCATTCCAACGCGTCCTCTCAGAATGGAAATGGAAGATTTAATTCTTTCCATTACGAATAATAATTCAGAAGCGGAGTTTGTCCGCTCGCTTTACGAAGTGTCAACCGCAGCTCCCGGAATGTGGGATCCTCAGGATACAAAAGCTAGTGCGAATAATGAGCGTATGCTTTTAAAGCGAAACGCTTCCAAGAGCGATCTTGACCGTTACTGGGACATGATCGCGGCAACAGGGCGAAACGATGTGCGAATAAACGCTGTTATCGACATAAAAGCAGCTCCTGAAGTGATTCGCGGAGATAAATGGGAAGGAGAGCTGTGGCCTGCGCTTCGCAGAGAAGATCAAGAGATCGTTCTTTCCGCTTATCAATATGAAGATTTTATGAACTCATATCTCTTAATAGAGGACGATGAAGTAAAACTTTCAAAAGTATTAGACGCGATGATACGCGCAGGTTATTCAGGCGCGGTGAATCATATCAATCAGGCTTTTGATGTGAAGGTTGTAGGTGTAATAAATTCGCCGGCTCCGCTTCCAAACGGCAACACAGCTTTCATTCCGCTGGATGTTTTGCAGGATGAAGCCGGCATGATGCTCGAAGGCGCTGTTACAGAACTTGTGATAAGGGAGAAAGGCGTTCCAGATTCGCGTCTTCCCGGAAAGAGCGAAAGCGCTGCGGTTATAACAGATGCATTAAAACGCGGTCTTGCCGGAATGGGATACCAATTTCCAAATGAACTTGGCGTGCGTGTCTGGCAGGATTATATGGAAGATTATTTGAGCTACGAAGCAATTCAAATTGGAATGCCGCAGATGATCGCAATGCTTTTGCTGCTGCTTTCCTTTCTTGGAATTTCCAATACTATTTTGCTCGCGATTCTTGAACGCACAAAAGAAATCGGCATGATGCGGGCAATGGGTATGACAGACGGACAGATGATTATGACCTATATGCTGGAAGCAGGTTTTCTTGGTTTAATCGGTTCAGTTTTAGGAATTATCGTCGGCTGTATCATCAATTACCCGGTTGTTGTGAATGGTTTTGATTTCAGCGCAATCGGAGAAGTAATGACAGACGGGCTTGGTTTCCGCACAACTGCGATTTTCAGAAGCACGTGGGATATGCCGGTGATTATCGGTTCCGGTATTGTCGCGACATTGCTGTCGTCGTTAATGGCGTATTTCCCGACTAAAAGAGCTGTAAAAATGCCGATCACAAGCAGCTTGCGGTTTGAATAAGGAGGTTAAAATGGCAAACGAATATAAGAAAGGCGGACAGGCAACACTTATTAAAATCGCGTACCGCAATATTTGGCGTAACATGAGGCGGACTTTATTTTGCTTTACTGCGGTTGGAATTGCCGTGTTATTCATCGTTATTTATTCTTCAATGATTGAAGGAATGACAGAAAGCATTAACGATACTGTTCAGACTTACGAGCTTGGGCACATAACGGCGGTGTCGTCTCAGTA
>WQRN01000039.1 GCA_009786715.1 Treponema sp. | reverse complement strand
AATTACGGCGATATAAACGATCCCAATTTTTCATTAGGCAATAGATCATTCAAAGTTGCTCTTATAGAAGGCAGCTCTATTTTAAGCATGCAGAATCCTTTTGATGTTGACGGTAATGGAAAAAAAGTATCTGGTTATATTGATATGGCAGGCTCCGTAAATAATCCCAACGCGGCAGCTCCGGATCATATTTTTGGTTATGAAACCGCTCCTGCAAGAAATTCCGCGTCAGAAGCAATCCGCAGAAAAAATTTAACCGACACTGATGACAATTCCGCAGATTTCATTGCGGCAAGATACGCAAAAGACTCAGGCGGAATGACAAATGAAATGCTGGAAGTCCGTTATCCCAGAAACTCAAGCGCCGGAAGTTGGGATCCCTTTGCTGAACCTGCGTCTCCGCCGCCTCCGCCTCCGGGAACGGAAATGTTAATGATTTTACAGGCAAATACGTATGGTAATGGTAACAATACTACCGATGGTTCCGGTTTTCCAAGATCTCTCGTTGAGTTGTACAATAACACCAATGAGGCTATTGATTTAACTGCAGATAATTATTACCTGCATATCGGTGATGCTGCTGATTGGACATATGCAATTCAACTAACAGGTTCGATTCCTGCCAGATGCTCATTCCTAATTGTGACTACTAATATGACTGAAGTAAATGCCACACCTCGATCTACCCTTCCTACGCCGGATCAAGAGTATGATTTTATAATTGCTAATAATAACTTTAAAATAGCTCTTATCCGTAATCAAGCAACGCTTTCTGTCGCTAATCCCTTTACTGAAGCAAGTTTGAGCGGTGATTATATTGATATGTTTGGTGTTGGAACTACAAATGGATTTGAAACTGCAGTTGCTAAAAATCAATCAAGACCGAGAGTTCCCCGCCGTACAACTCTTGATGATACAAATAACAACAGTGTAGATTTCGGCGATGTTGATTATCGTAATACTAACCCGATTTCTAATGATGTTCTGTTAAAGGTCTGGCCAAGAAATGCCGCTGCCGGCGCATGGAATCCAATCACCGGTGAAGCGATAGAATAATGACAATACGAGGCTGCGTTAAGGAAATTATTATGAAGAAAATTTGGTTTGTGCTTGCAGTGTGCTGTCTGCTTATCTCCTGTGAAACTCCCGATAACAGCGGTAATGACGATAATAACTCTTCAAGCGGCAGAATAAGAGCGCCTAACGTGTCAAAAGGCAGCGGCCTTTATTCTCAGCCGTTTTCTGTTGAATTGACTGCGTCGGAAGGGAATTCAATCTATTATTCGATAGACGGGAGCATGCCGGAACCTGATAAGGTAAATAACAAAACTATTTTTAAATATTCTTCAGCCATTAACGTAACAGACCGCAATAACCCGATACAGACGAATCTTTTGGCAACATCTGAAAACTCAACAAATTTTTACGGCCGCCTCGATGATCCGCGCGGCGATATGCCGGCAATTTATATTCCGGCTAATAATCAAGTGCCGAAAGCTACCGTAATCCGCGCGATGGCGGCAGATTCCTCCGGTACAAGAACAAGCGATGTTGTTACCAGAACATATTTTATAGGCGGCAATTTAGCGGATTACGCGAATCACCCCATTATCTCGCTTGTTACGGACCCTTATAACCTTGTTGATATTAATTCCGGCATTATGGTGAGAGGCGTAAGCACCAACCGATGGGATAAAAAAGACAGTCCTACAGGCACTCAATACAATTTTATGCAAAGGGGAGAGGATTGGGAGCGTGTTGCTTCCATGGAACTTTTTGCCGGAAATACCGGCTCAAGAAGCGTGCCTGTTGCCTCCAATGTCGGTATCCGCATCCGCGGCGGATGGTCGCGCGCCGCAGGGCAAAAAAGTTTTAATATTTATTTCAGAGGCGAATACGGCGGTTTAAACAATTTAACCAATTATCAGCTAATTCCCGGAGCGGTTCGCGCGAACGGAACGCCTGTAGGAACGTATAAAAGTTTTATGCTGCGCAACGGCGCAAATGACAGCGAATACACAAAATTTTATGATGTTTTTTTGCAAGATCTGCTTAGAAACAGAAGTTTTACCACTCAGGCGGGAGTTCCGTGCATCGTGTACATCAACGGCGAATATTGGGGGCCTTACAATCTTCAGGAGAGGTACAGCGACAATCATACAGAATATAAATACGGCGTTAACAGAAATAATGTAATATCTTACGATAACGGCGCGATAGATGACGGCAGCCTGAGCGATGAATCATATTACCGGAACATAATTAGTTTTAAAGATAAAAATATGTCCAATGCGCAAAATTACAATGATTTTTGTAATTTATTTGATATTCAAAACTTTATTGATTATTTTGCCGCGCAGATTTATATTCACAACGAAGACTGGCCCCAGAATAATTACCGCTTATGGAGAACGCGTACTGTAGAATCAGGCAACCCGTACGGCGATACTAAATGGCGCTGGCAGATGTTCGATGTTGAATTTGCCATGGGGATTTATTCCAGAGGAAGTACGCCCGATCCTTTTCAAAAACGTATTATAAATAATGATCACGATAATGCTAAATTATTTGCCGCGTTAATGAAAAATTCTGATTTTAAACGTGATTTTGTCAATACAATGATGGATTTGCATAATGTAGACTTCCATCCTGATGTTTTTGAATCAAAATTGAATGAATATGCCGCTATTTATAAACCGTTAATGGGTGACACTGTAAAAGGTTATTTTGCAAGGTGGGGCGGATGGCCGGATCAATTTAATAATAAAGTCAACGACGCGCGAATGTATCTAAGAAATATAAGATCCGCCATGACAGGGATATATCTGCCGCAGCATTTCGGCGTAAGCGGTTTAACAAATGTTACTTTTGCCGCGAAACACGATAATAATATAATGAATACCTTGCCTATGAAAATTAATACCGTAACTCCGATTGCATCGGGCGGAACGTGGACAGGGCAGTATTATCAAAACAACCCCATTACGGTAACAACAAATGATGTAAGCGGTTATAGTTTTGTAAATTGGTCAGTTACAGGAGGCGCTATAACAAGCGGTAATGGCAGCAAAATTATCACCGTTACTTTAAACAGCAGCAATGCTCAAATAACAGCGAATTACAGCGCAAATATTACTGTTGTGCCTATTACCAGCATATCTATTAATAAAAACAGTCTTTCGTTATCTGCCGGGAAAAGTGAAAAACTTACGGCCTCTGTTTTACCGCTGGATGCAACATATAAAACGGTTATGTGGTCGTCAAGCAATAATAATGTCGCAACAGCGGATCAAAATGGAAATATTAGGGCTGTAGCAGCCGGAACTGCGGTAATTACCGCAGCCGCAGGCAGTGAATCAATAACATGTACTGTTACTGTAACAGCGCCGCAGCCATTGAACTGGACAACCGGCTACTATACCAGCGATTCCGGCGCCATGACATATGAAAATATTGGTAATAATGAATATAAAATTAATATAACAACCGCAGGAACTGAAAATTGGCATGCTACCATGCGTTTTAGCTACGAAGCTGAAGCAACAGCAGGAATCCGGTACACATATAGTTTTTACGCAAGAACAGACAGCGGAACGCGAAATAATATGAATATTCAATATTATTGGACTGATCAGCATGGAAGCAGATCGCATGGTATATCATTAAATGATACTTATCAGCATTTTTCATTTACAGGAGATGCATTACCAACAAAAAGCGGGGCAAATCTGGAATTCCAGGGTGGTAAACAAGCAGGTATTTACTACGTTAAAGATGTTGTCATCTTACCTGTTGACTGATAATTTTCAATTTAATTAATCTAACGCCGCCGCATATGCAGCGGTGTTTTTTTTTATAAAAAATCAAAAATACCCTCCTTACTTTGACAATTAAATATTAGGAGGAAATATTATGGATAATTTAAAACCGCTTATCCCGCGCCCCATTTCTGTTGAAACAAGCTTAATTTCTGGAATTCTTATGATAGACGGCAATATTGAGCAAAATGTAATCCAATTCCGTTTTAGATTTTTAAAAACAGAGGAAACCGCTCCTATTGGATTATCCGTGTATGCCGCAAAGCGGATGCATCGTTTTTATTGCACTATTTACGATATTGATTCTGCGGAAATTGTAAGCCCGGTTTTCGACCCCGGGTTTACTGTAGGGCAGAGCGTCTCTCTTATAAAAATTGAACCTTTAATCAAATATTTTAAAAACAATCAGGAATTTCCCCCTTACTTTGACAATTAACTTATAGGAGGCAGATATGAAAAAATATTTTTTAACGAGCCCTTCCGGTATTGCCAGTTATCTTAGAAGGACAATTTCCGGTTTTGGCTACTTTGTCAGGGTAAATCAGTCTTTGGCATCGGAAAGTTTTTATTTAAACATTAACCGAGGGACAAGAGAAACGCCTAATGCGGTCCATGTGCGTATTTCGAATCACCCTTCATCTAGGTATAACACGGATATAAGGTATGACTATGATATATGCGCAAATCACAGCCGTCGGGGAGCGACAACGTACATCAAATTCCTTGCCAAATTTGCCGCCGAGAACAATAAACCGTTTCCTGCCGGATTACAGCCGTTGCAGCCTGGAACATACTGGTATAAAAAATATTCAATCAGGATGCAGAAACACGCCGCACTTTGACAATTAATTAGTATAGGGGCAGCGTTGCTGCCGTTGGAAGTTTTTTTATAAGGAGTTTTTTTATGAAGAACGCAAGATTTTTATCACTGGTTATCGGTTTGAGTCTGTTTGGAATGACTCAAGTATTTTCTCAGGAAGCGCAGGCAAACCTCTTGATCCACAACTTGGATAATGCGGAAATTACTTCCATCGTTATTACCGCGTCCAACAAAAATTTCCCTGACAACAAAAGTTGTATGGTTCTGGAAGATGTTCAGCAGTACGATGAGTCCGTTTACGGCGTTTTTATTCCCGATTACATGGCAAGCGCCGGTATGTTCAATGTAGATGTTAAGGTGAACGGGAAATGGTTCAAAACGAAGCACAGCGTCATGATCGACTTTTCAAGGGGAAAGATACCAACTTTGCTTCTGAGCGTGGAAGACAATGTTGCAGGCATTTTTGATTTGCCATGGTTAGAAGCAGGTCTTTTAGGTATTACTACAACTAAACCGGTGCAAAAAGGAGTGGAAAAAGCGGCTGTTACCGTTATTCAAAATGCAGCGCCCAAGGCAGCGGCAGCTGCCGCCAGATCTGTACTGCCAAAAGTTGGATTAGCCGCTGCAGCGTCAATAACCGGTAAGGCAGCCGCTTTAATATCGGGTCCTGTAGGTTGGGCTGTTTTCGGCGGTCTTTTATTAGTAGAGGGAAAACAGGTTTACGATACTTTTTTTAAACCCGGCGATCTTTTTGTACAGGTTGATTACAACTAACTAATTTTTAACAACGCTGCTTTAAGGCGGCGCTGACGGCCGTTATAAACGGTTAAAATAAACAACAGGAGGTTTTCATATGAAAACATCGGAAACAAGGTTCATGGTAACCGCAATTGCTATCGTCGCTCTTCTTGTAAGCGCAGAATCACTGGGGGCGCAGGAAATCGTTTTTGCAAATGGAATAGGCGAAGATATCAGCCAGCTGACTATCAGCCCTGCAAAAGCGCAGTATCCTAACGACAAGAACGCTTTTTCTGTTTCTGTGCAGATTAACGACAAGAGCGATGTCAGCGTAAAGCTGCCTGAGAGTTTTAGCCGTTATGATGCTTTTGACATCGACGTTATTTCTAACGGCAAGAACTACATCGCCAAAAGAGGCGTAAAGCTTGATTTCAGTAAAGGCACCCCCTTGCTGGAACTCAGCGAATCGGGGCATGCATCAACTTTTCCAATCATTGGAGCTTTAACAGGCGGCGTTGCAAGTATTGCGCTGCTTACAACAACCAGAGCAGGCATGAGAATTTTCTTTGATCTAACCCGTGACGCATGGACATGGGGACAAAAACCCAGATTTGGGAAATCCCGTCTTCTTTTAGGTATTCCCATGATATTACTTGCGTTGGGCCATGAAGCCGGTAAAGCAATTGCCGTTAGATGTATGGATATTCAGGTAGCATATTTACAATAAAATAATTTTAACAAAGCTGTTTAAATATATTTTTAAGCAGCTTTTTTATTTATTTACACTTGTGAGGAATTAATATGTATTTTATAATATACGCAAAAGGAATCCTAATGATAACTTCAAGAGTTTTTGCTGAACTTGTTTTTATTTATTTCCCCAATGTTTTCTTTGCGGCTTTTCCTCAAAATTCTGACGATGAACAAGAGAGCGGTTTTCCGGATATTGAACAATACGCAATGCAATTAAATAATAATTGGGCTCTTGATATTAAGCGTATGTCTGCTCAAAAGATTTTTCTTTGTTTTTTTTCTTCGGATGCAGAAAAACTTTCAGACGCGTCATGGAATGAAATTAACAGCAGATTATGCAACGAAAAACCGTCAGGAGGGCTTTCGCGGCCTTTTACTGAACTGGAAGATGACAAATATATTTCTGTTATAAATAAAGCGTCCGGGCATAATTTTATACGCGATAATATTTTTTCAGTTCCACAGAATTTTTTTAATATACTTGATAATTTTGATATAAAAGCATTTTATAATTATGATAAAAAAACATTTACATGGGATTTTTCAAGGATAATAAGGCAATTTCATCCTGATTCGATTATTGAAGCGTTCCAAAGATACGCTCATCATCAATATACTATAATATCATTTGGAGTAAAAAAATCACCGCTTGAAAAAAATATTATTAAATTGATTAAATTCGGCAATGAAAAAATACTTGATGAGCTTGGCGAAAAAATCGACTGGGATCAGGTAGGAGACGCTTTACAGGTCTTTCCCCATAAAGATCCATACCAATTAAGTGTTTTTGACGAAGTAAAAAAAGATGTATTGGGTCAAATGAAACGCTATAAAGATATGGGGTATAAAGATATGGGGTATAACAAAATTTTTGATCATAATGACGAGGTTAATATATCGAATGCCTGGAATGATTTGCTTCCTTTAATTAAAAAAAAAGCGGTATCTGAGAAAGAAAAAAACGAGTATAAATACGCAGGTCTTGTAATGAAAGTACAGCTTCTCTTTAATTTGACTTTAGATAAAGAATCACGTGAAATAATAAAAAACATAAGACGCATTAATACAATTAAGGATTTGTACAGTAAATTGCTAATAAGTAAGGCGGATGATCCGATAGCAAATATAGAATCTGACAAAAAATTGTATAATGAATGGTTTATAGGCAAAGAAGATGACCCGGATGTAACTGGTATTAATAATAACGAGGAGGTATTTGATGAAAACAAATAACACCTTTAACTTTATTAATACTCTTCTTGAAAAATTTAACATCTCTTTGGAAACCGTTATCGACTTTATAGTTGAAAATAACGCCGAACTGGATCAAATAAAAGAGATTTTTAAATTAAAAAATAATAATGACGCGGAATTGCTGGTTACTGTACCGTATATTTTAATGCCGTCGGAAGAAATTGCATTCAAAGTTGTTAATTATTTAAAAAATGAAGAATCCGAAAACGCCGTTTTAGGGAATGCCATACCTGATGTTGAAAAACATAAGCTTCTGCTTTTATCCGCTTTTGTGCATAATCAATCGTTTTTTTCCATGTCGTGGAACTGGTGCGCATTTATCAGGGAAAAAATCTATAAAAAAATTAATAAAAACGCTTCTGTAACAGAAGAATCTGTGTATGCGGCTTTAGACGCGCGTACAGCGCAAACGCCGCAAATTGAAAATGACGGCAGTATGATTATCTATATATTCCGTCAATCTAAGCGGATAGAACGTTACCGCGCTTCAACCGACGGCAACCGGGCATTCGGCGAACCTACGCATCTTGAAGGCATTGGCGATTTGCATCAATTGTTGGAAGAAGTAGGCGAACATCTTTATTTTCAATTCCACCTCTCCATTACCAATGAAAATTTAGCCCGTCCTTTTGAACTGGAAATAGAATTTTCCGCTATTAAAGACGGGAAAGTTCATGTTATCAGCATAATTGACGATACAAATCAACTTCAACAATCAGTCAGATCTATACCTGTTGATGATGTTGACGCATCACAAGGTATAGAAATACGCAGTATTAGGTTTAAACCTGCGCAGAATCATGAGTAACCAAAAATTATTTGTACCGATTATAAAAGAATCTCCTTTGCTTTACAGCGTAAAAGCAATTCCGGCGGCAGATTTTATTAATACATGGTGGTGTAACGGCGGCCCTTTGCCGCCTGCTCTTGCAGAAATTGCCTGTAATTATTTTGACAAATCAATACACCCGGCTGAAATTTCTTTTATCGGAAAAGAAGGGCGTCCCAAATGGCGGTTGGATGACTCTACAAAGTCAGTTTATCTGGGGTTTTTCATAGAGATGGTCAGATTTGCCAAAGGAAGATCGTTTAAATCTGAATGGAACTCCATTACTGTTACCGGAACTTTAAATATTACTGATGGAATTATTAAATTAGCTGATGTAGGCGATGTTGACAAGAAAATTCTCGCTGTGAAGGAATATGCCGAACAGCATAAAGATGAAAAACATCTTTTTATCTATGTGTGCGGCGAAAAACCGGTAGAACCGGGATGGTATGATAATCTTGAAGTAAAAGCGTTCTGTGGCGAAGATCCTATTGGCGTTGTATTTGCGGAAATTTTTGAGCCAAAGTTTAATAAAGAACAGAATGCGCTGTTTCAAAAAGCGGATTTAAATAAACAATGGGAGTATGTTTCCACTTCTGTTTTTGAAATAATTAAACGCAAAGCCTTGTCCGCGGACTGGAATGGCTATTTGATTCACGGGGAAGGGGAGAGCGGAAAGAGCGCAATGGCGTATGAACTTGCGAAATATCTGGCATGCGCAGAGCGTATTTATGCTCCCGTTTGGATCAGGGTTGAAAATGATAAATTGCGTGCCGTTTTTAACAGGGATAGCAGCGCGTTATCATCTGCGGAAAAAAAAGAAAAGAGAGATGTTTTAGATGATCTGCTTACCTTCCATTTTGCAAATTTGATTTCTGACGCTCTGGATTTTAAATGGAACCGTGAAGACGGTCTTTTGTCATTAATTAACCAAATTGACCGCCCTGACTCTCCATATTTAATAATTATTGACAATCTCGAGATTGATGGAATTGATAAAATTTTAAAAGCCGTTAGGGCAATTATAAAATCATGTAGAACAAAACCACCTGTAATTCTTACGAGCAGGATAAAAGATGACGCTTTAATGAATTTAGAGAAAATAAGCCCGTCCGAATTAACACACGATGAAATTGAAAAACTTGTATGGAATGTGGCAAAAGAACAAGGGCCTGACGGCTTAAATGAGCATATAATTACGCTCAATGAGCATAAAGGCAGCTCTGTATATTATGAATTTATTAACGCTCTTTTTATTCATTTTAGCACTTTTCCGGGGTTAATTACTGTTGTTGCGGCAATGCTGGACAGAGGCTTGCCTGATGTTATTAAAACATTAGGCGAACTCAGGCTGCTTGATGAAAGCATAGAAAAAAAAGCGGAGGCGATATATAAAAACGTATATTCGCAGTTGGACTTATTTACCCGATTTATGTTATTTATGATTGTACATATATCACTTCCATGGAAATATATAACTTCTGAGATAGTATCTATTGAAAAATTAAGCGATATAATGATTGGAAGTATTAAAGATGATAGAGAAAATAATAAAAGACGTAAATATTCCACGCCGTTTTTCTCACAGGATGATTATAAATTAACAAAATCTGAAATCGAACAAAAAACACGCCAGTCTATAACTAAATTGCTGTGTACCCATCTGGTTAACCGGGATATTTCGTCATTTTCTGAAGAAAATGGGAAATTTGAATACTATGTTAAAACGCTTCCCATAAAATTTTTGTTGTTCAGTAAATCTGTTGAAGGTTTTAGGTTTTCTACTGACGATGAACGTATATACGCTTGTGTTTATTATAAACAATCTCCATACCTGATAGAAGATATTATAAAAAAGAACGATGTATGGTTTTTACGCCCCGATTATTCTGTGCTTTTTATAGCGGCAGCCTGGTCGGTTACTCCTGAATATATTGATGTTTTATATAGAAACGGATACAAAAAAATTAATAGTCCGCTTTATGATCATAAGGATTTCCCTTATAATCCAACGGCGCTTCATGTTGCCGCTCAATATAATGAAAATATATCTGTTATTAAGCGGCTTCTTGAATTAGGCGCAAGAGTTACTAAAAAAGATGCGTATGGAAGAACTCCTCTGCATCTTGCGGCTAAAAATAATTCAAATAAAGAGATTCTTGCCTTACTCCTTGAAAAAGGCGCAAAAATTAATAGTTGCGGCAATGTGAACGAAACCCCGCTGCTTCTCGCCGCTTATTTTAATCAAAATCCTGAAATCGTTATCTTCCTCCTTAAAAACGGCGCTGATAAATACGCAAGAGACCGCAATGGATGGTTTTTATTAAATTTTGCCGCCAGAAATGATAACCCGGACGTTTTTAAACAAATTGTTAAATATGACAGAACATTGCTTGATTATGTCATTATAAACGGTAAAAAATATGAATACAAAGAGCTTGACGCTAATTCACCTTTAATTGATTTTTTAGTAAACGGAATAGATCCTGATATTGTGTCGTGGCTTGAAGAGGTTAATATTGATATTAACACGAAAATTTCGGATGCTGGTTCTTCGCTGTTGCATTATGCGGCATGGAACAATGATGAAACAATATTTACCGGATTGTTAGCGGCAGGCGCAAGAACGGATATTGTAAATAATGACGGCGATACTGTGCTTCATTATGCTGTCTTTAATTCAAATTTAACTATTATGGGCTGCGATATAATCGGATTACTTCTTGAAAAAGGGCTGGACATACATACTGTCAATACAGACGGGATGACACCTTTACATAGCGCTGTTTTAAATAATGAATATCCTGAAAATGTTGCATTTTTACTTGATAAAGGAGCAATTGCCGATATAGATGCCAAGGAATGTAATGGTTCAACTCCTCTTCACCTTGCCGCGCTTATTAACGAAAACCCGGATATTATTAATCTTTTGCTGGAAAGAGGCGCAAGTATAAATGCCAGGAATAATTACGGTGAAACACCTTTACATTGCGCCCCAGATAACGAAAACCCGGAAATTGCTATAAAACTTATAAAAGCCGGAGCTAACCCTGATGATGTTGACGATTTTGGAGTATCCGCTCTTTCACTTCTTAAAAAACGTAAAGATTGGTTAAATATAAAAAAAGCAACCGCCGATTTTTACCCCAAATAATCCGATAGCCTGCGGTAACATTGGTTCACAATGTGTTTCTGCTCAACGTCAACTTCTTCTCCAAGTTCGTCGATCAGCGATTCAAGACTGGAAATGCTCTCGTTAATGCATGTGTGAAAGCCGCGTGAAGCGCGAAACCAATAATTGCCGTCTGTGTCTGTGAAAAGACCTAAAAATCCCAAATCTTTTGAGTTTTTTTTCCATATAACAGGTTTTGCAAGATTATCAAGGTGTTTTAACATCGCAGGAAGATTTTTAGCCGAATTAAAGTTCTCTTTTCGCGGCCAAGCGCGGGAAAAAGCGCCGTTCGCGTCCAATACAGGCGCAAGCGAGAGGATGAGTTCCAACTTTTCGCCTGCAAGAAGGTTATATTGATTTTTTACTATTATTTTTCCTTTTATATTTTTATGAATAGGTTCTTCCGATAAATTTTTGCTTATACGTTCCAGTTTTTCCCACGGAAGAATAACAGTTTTTTTACCTTTTACAACCGCGATTTCGAACACTTCGCCTGCGATTTTTATATTATTTGTGTAATCTCTCTCTCTTTTATGTTTTTCAGGTCTTATATCACTCGATTTTCCGTATTCCGCGAAAAGTCCGGGGCGAATTCGATTTAATAACGCTCTTGAAAGCGGAGAAACAGACATCGCGTACATTCTTGATGTGCGTACGATCTCTCCTGCTACAATAAATTGCGGATCCGCTCTGAACATTACAGATCCCGGATGAATTATTATTTTATTCTCTGTTAAACTGCTGTAAGAGCCAACCTTTCCATGACCTTCTTTTACGCATACAAATTGAATCATCCCGCGCGCAATACAGCATAAATAGTCATCTATTTCATTATTTTCCAGCGGCTGAGAGCGGTAATGCACCGGAATCTTCATCTTTGCAAGAATTTCTTCTAACTGTGCCGTGACATTTACGATTTCCGCCATTGCGCGGTCGTCTAAATAATTTTTTTCGCAGAAATTCGCTTTGTTTGTTGAATCATTGTAGGATTTAAAAAGTTTTAAATAAGAAACAAAGTCGCCGTGATCATCGCGGAAACGGTGATGCGCCTGTCTTGCGTCTGTTTCTTCTCCGGGAGGAAGGATATAAGGGCTCTGTGTTGATAAAAACGCAGCCGCGATGATTGTTTCGCGGATTACATCGGGATAATGCATAATCGCTTCTACAATAATCCGCGATTGACGCGGCGCGAGAGGGAATTCAGTCATTAATTTGCCTGTATTTGATAAACTTCTGCCGCTTTCAAGCGCGTCAAGCAGGTTTAATGTTTCTATTCCGCCGATGATTCCTTCTTTATCAGGCGCGGAAATGAAATTAAATTCTTCAAAATCGGTAATACCGAGGTCCGCCATCCGCAAAATTACTTCTGATAAGTCCGTGCGAAAGATTTCTTCCGCTGTGTAGAGCGATCTCTGCTCAAAATCTTTTCGCGAATACAGTCTGTAACAAGTTCCTTCGCGCGTTCTTCCCGCTCTCCCCTTACGTTGATTCGCAGACGCGATGGAAATCGGCGATTCAATCAAACTTGAAGTGAATGTGCGCGGATTATACCAGTTTAATTTTGCTAAACCTGAATCAATTACAGCGGTGATTCCGTCTATTGTTACAGATGTTTCCGCGATATTTGTTGATATTACAACCTTTGTTTTATCTTTTGGGGTTTCTTCAAAGACTTTTTCTTGTTCTTCCTTGCCAAGTCTGCCGTATAAAGGAATAAGATGTAAATTTTTTCCGACAGAACAGAACATAAGGCGTTTCATACACTCTTTAATCATTTTTTCGCCCGAAAGAAACACTAAAATATCTCCTTCGCGCTTTTCATTGATAAAACGCGCAGTTATTGCCTCAATTTTCATTAAAATCGCTTCTTCTGCATTGAAATTCGATGTAAATCTTTCTCTTCTTTCTTTTCTTTCTTCTCTTTGTTCAATATTAACAGGATCATAAACAAGGGTAACCGGGAATCTTTGCGCTTCAATCTTCACAATCGGACAATTTCCGAAGTATTCAGAAAAAATTTCAGCGTTGATAGTTGCAGAAGATATAATCACTTTGAAGTCACGTCTGCTTTCAAGCACTCTTTTAAGCAATCCAAGTATAAAATCTATGTTTAAACTGCGTTCATGGGCTTCATCAACGACTAAAACGCTGTATTTTGACAGCCATGGATCAAGTTTCATCTCCTGCAAGAGTATTCCATCGGTCATTATTTTTATTTTAGTTTCATGATTTGTTTGATCCGCAAACCTCATTTTGTATCCAATAAGCCCAGGAATGCGTGTTTCTGTTTGCTTTGCGATGAATTCACTCACTGAAACCGCCGCAATGCGTCTTGGCTGTGTCACTCCGATGATTCCGTTCTGCGCATATCCTGCTTCATGAAGTATCACAGGGAGCTGCGTTGTCTTGCCTGAGCCTGTTGGACTCTCAACAACAAGCGCTTGATTATTTTCTAACATTAATAAAATTTTTTTCGAATTCTTATAGACAGGAAGTTCAATATAGTTCATAATATTAA
This sequence comes from Treponema sp., assembly GCA_009786715.1. Next base: position 293 of record WQRN01000039.1, on the reverse strand, counting down.
TATAGCATCTTGATCAAAAAAAAAATAGTTGCTATAATTTTTTCATTGTGATAAAATAAATTATCATCGTGATGAAGATTAACAGAATATCATGATAGAGTTGATCGTATGTCATGATAGATTAAATCGAACATCATGACGATAACATAACGGAGGATCTTAATGGGAGTTCAAAAGAATGTTTACTTCTTCGGTAAGGGGAAAGCCGAAGGTGATGCAAAGATGAGAATGGTTTTGGGAGGCAAGGGAGCAAACCTTGCAGAGATGACTAACCTTGGTATTCCGGTTCCGCC
>WQRN01000038.1 GCA_009786715.1 Treponema sp. | reverse complement strand
GATTCTGGAGAAAGTGAATTATTAAATTATGCAAAAATATTCGCATTAAATCATCATGAGAAATGGGATGGAACTGGTTATCCAAATGGATTAAAGGGTAATAAAATTCCATTGGAAGGAAGAATAATGGCAATTATTGATGTATATGATGCGCTTGTATCTGAAAGACCATATAAAACTGCATTTTCACATGAAGAAGCAATTAAAATAATAACAGAAGGAAAACACACACAATTTGATCCTATTTTAACTGATATATTTTTAAGTATAAAAGACAAATTTAATTAAAAAATAATTTTCAGAATATTAATAAAAAGCCAAACGTCGCCTAACAAACAGAAACTGCTACGGGCGCTGTTCGCGCCCTCGGGGTTCAGTCGGCTAGGTCAGTTATCTTGAACGTTATGTGCAATACCACCTAAAGTCAAAAAAATATAGATCATGGAAAGAATTTTATTAAAAAAAGTTTAAATCCAATGAGAACTACTTGTACTTTTTATTAAAAATAAACATTATTACACTATGGGTTGTAAAAAGAAATTAGTTGGAAAATATATTATTTTCAAAAGGAGTATATAATGAAAAAATTATCTTTTACACTTGTTTGGGTGCTTTTTGTTGGCTGTTCAACGTTGACGGTAAATACCAATCCTAATTTTGAATTTCCATTGGCAATTCGTATGGCAGAGGAGAGAATTGCCAGATATGTAATAACACCTGAAAATGTTCTTGAAACTGAAAGAGGAAGGAATATAGGTTGGGATACAGTTGAACTTGTAAATTCAAGAGAACTGGAAAACGGACAAATAGAATTTACTTTACATTATTCTGCCGGGCAAGGACCGCGAATGCAAACTACAACATGGACAACAACTGTTGCTGGTCCTAAAAATACTACCGTTTTCGCTTTTGGAATACTTGGCGGTGAAAATGAAAACTTATCAGCCTATGATGCTCAGAGGCTGATTAATCAGTGCAAAGAATTGTATACCAATGATCCTAATTACCGCAGAATAGTAGATATTATTGAACGTGAAGTAATAGCAAAATTTAAGTATGATTGGGATTCTTACCTTGGCGGAAGAAGCCGCAGTCATCAGGAATCAATAAGCACTGGTTTGGGAATATGCGATGTTTATGCGCGTTTTACAAAAGACGTTTTAACTGCGGCCGGATACAGGGTTGAAATTTGGTCGTCACCGGGACGGCATTCATGGAATCATGTAATTATGCCGGATGGCAGAATTTTATATATAGACACTACATGGTATGATAATGAATACGAGAACCATCCGACTCAACCCGCGCCGGATCTTTATTGCCCCTGGTATATTACTTATGATAAAAATCTTTTTGAACGGGGATTGAAAGGAACTATAAGAATGCATGGCGCCTGGCCTGACGCAAGGAGGACAGAAGACGGCACGGCTGGTATCGAGGATGGCAAAAAGGATAAATCTTCATGTGCTCACATTTTTGTCAGCGATTTTTGTACCAAATGTAAAAATATTGAATTGGTACAGATACTCGCAGGGAAGTTCACGATGGGCAGCCCCAACAGCGAACCAAACGAGAGAAGTAGGAAAAAAACCTGCAAACTCTTGGGGTTTGCATGACATGCATGGAAATGTGTCTGAATGGTGTTGGGATTGGCGGGTAGGAGCGTATTTACGCAGAAAACGGAAATACGAACAATCCCAGGGGATCGGCTTCTGGCTCCCTCTTCGCATAACGAGAACGTTATGCGAATGTTGCAAAAATTTGGCACGTGGTTAAAATAAGAATGAATATATGTATTTATTCTGGACATAAAAATGAAGGTTTTATGACTTGTCAAAATTTTATCTTCATAATAAAATAAGTTAAGAGTAGAAAAATGTATATGTTTCAATGCAAAAAAATTATTATAAATATAAAAAATATATTTATGGGACTTTTCTCATTTATGTTTATAAACGGTTGTGCAGGAGTACCGGTAAAACAATCTGCTTTGCAGACAAAACAGAATATCACGACGGAAATTACAAATAATACGATTCTAGATCAAATGCTTATAGAAACCGACGGCGCATATGCGCAGAAGATAAAAATTAAATGGTTTGGAACAGCCGCTATTTTAATTGAACTGAATGGAATGAAAATACTATTCGATCCATTCGTTACAATGAATAACAAGCTTTATAAACCTCCAATAGATGAATTTGCCGCAGTAGATGCAATATTCGTTACCCATGGTCATTTTGATCATATTTACGATATACCTTCAATTTTAAACGAAGTTAACAAAAAAGCCAAAGTGTATTGCACGACAACACCTAGGAAAACGCTCATCTCAAAAGGAGTAGAAGAGGAACGTATACATACAATCACTGCCGGGGATTTTTTTAATCTAGGAGTAATTGAAATACGCGTGCTTAAGGGGAAGCATATTTCTTTTAACATAGGATTGATAATAAAAAAAATTCTCAACCCGCGTATTTTTACTTACTGGTCTAATTTAAGTTGGATAGTAAAAGAAAATAAAAATTATGACGAAGCTGGTGAAATAGTCGTATATGATATTATTGTATTCAATAAGCGTATTTTATTAATGGGCAGTCTGAACTTGGATGAGAATATTGAATATCCAAAAAGCGCAGACCTGCTGATATTACCGTTTCAGGGGCGATCTGACCTGAATACTTATGCAATACCTTTTATTCAACGGCTGGAGCCAAAAAAAGTGCTGCTGGATCATTTTGATGACTCGTTTCCGCCAATTTCTTCTTCAGTTGCTACCTTGCCTTTTGTAAAACTTATGAGAGAAAAATACCCCGCCATACCTGTTATTTGCTTAAATGCAGGCAAAGAATGGATAGTTGATTTTTAACGAAAATGGTTCATCATGGAGAAAAAGGTTTTTTGTTTTTAGAACAAATTAGATGATATATTAATTATTTATAAAATAATAGTTAAAGAAATATTTCTATAATATTTGCAACCTTTCTTAATTATATATGTCAAAATAACAGAACCAGCGTACGGAGGAATTTTGGATAAGTATTTTGATAAAAAATTTGAACTCAGGTATTTTGAAATGAATAAATACGGAGAATCATCTCCAACAACAATTTTAACAATGTTGGAAGAAACAGCGGCGGAACATTGTTATCATATTGGTCATTGTTTATACAGCCTTGAAAGGCAAAATATAGGTTGGGTATTATTATCCGGCGCAATCAATATGATTAAATATCCTAAATATAAAGAAAGTATTACCATTAGGACATGGATTTCAAAATATACATTATTTAAAGGATATCGTGAAAATATTATTTTTGACAGTTCCGGAAATATAATTGGAAAAGCAAAAGGTATATGGGCATTTTATGATATTGAAAAAAGAAAGCCAGCTCCGGTTTTTGAAGAAATAAAATTAAAATGGGGAATTAATGTTGAAATATCCGAAGAAATCTATTTAGATAAAATAAAAATTGTTAATACAGGAGAGCCAAAAGAAGAATTTAATATTTATAAAGCGGATATAGACAGCAATAAACATGTAAACAATATAAAATATTTCCATTGGTTAATAGAATCATTGCCGGAAGAAATATTAGATAATTTTTATTTAAAAAAAGTAAATGCGAAGTTTTTCTCAGAGGCGAATATTGGCGAGAAAATACAAGTATTTTCTGAAAAGGATTTAGGGGAAAATGAATATTTAATAACTATGAAAAGCAATATTGATAATAAATTATTGGCGGCGGCTCATACAGTATGGAATGAAAAATGAAATACTTGAATAGTTAAAACATCGCCTAATAAGTTGTTGACAAAATATAAATAAATCTATACTATCAATATTATGTTATATGATGAGGAAAATTATAATTATGAAAATAATATATAGAAACTGTTTATGTATTTTAATGTTATTTACGATTGTATTATTCATGAATTGCGAAAAAAAAACCGCGAAAAAACATAATTTCTCATTAAAAGATACGCTATCTGTATTTTTACTGAATAATGAAAAAGGAACTTTTTTTTGCATACCGGTTCAATATATATGTAATTTTCATTTAAATAATTTCGAGTTCAATAATGGCAAAATTACTATTGGAGATTATGAAATTCTATTAAAAAGAGATGAAATTAATATTTCAGCGTATCTTAATAAAAATACAGATGAGAATGGCAGTTCTGATAAAAATTTTGATTTAATTTATCTGGAGGAAAATGGTAAAATATTAATCTCAAAAATGAATGAATCATTATTTTATGAACAAGTGAAGGATGATGAAAACTTTATTCACTATTATATATTTATAGAAAAATTTCTTGAAAATAACGATTTAGATAAAATAAATAATGAATATAATAAAGGAAATGTCTATTCACATTCAGAAATATGGTACGATATGATTATAGATAACGAAGAGCAAAATGGAAGCGGAATGCTGAGTGATTTTGAATTATATGATGGAATAGCTATGGACCCGCGGCAGTTTCCTCCTAATCTCAATTTTTTCAGAGCAAAATATTTAAAATAAAAGAAATCATACAAATAAAAATATGCTTGACATATCCATAAAATGAAATATATACTGAAGAAATGGGAGAATTTCATTAAATAGGAGTTGTATATGTCAAAAATTGTTAAAATTCTATTGGCTGTATTATTATTCGGCGGTCTTTTCGTCTTTCCGGCTGCGGCGCAGCAGCCTGAGTATACAAAAGCAGATCTGCAGAGCCTTTATGTGGAATATCTTCGTAATGAAGGTTATTTGCCTTCCGTAGATCCTGACGGCGATATAAAATTTAAAGTCGGCGGCGATAATTACTACATTATAGTTGACGAAAACGATCTTCAATTTTTTCAGATTTATATGGGTTTCAGTCTTGGCGCCGTAACGCCTGAAGACGCTCTTAACGCGGCGAATCTTTCCAACAGGCGTTCGAAAGTTGTAAAAGTGGCGCTTTCTTCGGATGGGACAGTTGCCTCAATCACTGCGGAATTGCTTCTGGATGATCCAAAAAATTTCATTCCCATTTTTTCAAGAGCAATTTCTCTGATGAGAAACGCTGAAAATAACTTTATGAATCAGCTAAAAGAGACGATGTAAAGTTTTTGTAAAAGCTCCAATTGGTTAAAATTAAATCTATTTTCCCGGCGCTGCGGCGCTTTGCTTCCGCGGTTAGATCTTTAAACTCAAGCTGCGGATTACGTTTTTTTACCGCTGCCATGAGCGGAAGCAATGTTGTAAAAATCTGTTTTTCTTTTACGTTCAATTTTAATAAATAATTTTCTTTATCTGAAGCTTGCGGCAAAGTTAAAATATCGTCTCTGTAAGTTTCTAAAAATTCTTTGCCAGATATATTATTATCATATATTATTTTGTCATCATCTTCTTTGCGTTTTTTGCAAGAGGAATTTTCTAAATAAATACGCGCGCCTAGACCTGCCTCACATGTGACAGAAGAGCTCATACCTGAAACCTTCTCTTCAAGTTTTTTTCTGTAAAACCGAAGCTGAGATGTTTCATAATAATTTTTCTGCTCGTTTTCCTGCGGAAGAAAAGGACTTCTGTAAAGGAAACGCGACATTTGCGCTTCTAATGAGGATAACCGGTTTTGCCTGTTGTGAAAATACGGGTAGATATATGTTCCTCTTGCGTAACTTTGGCTTTTAACATAGGAAAAATCAGCGCCGAAGAGGGTAATGTTTTGCGCGCCCAGATATTCCGCGAGGGAGAGGCAAGCGTATGTTACATTCCCGCCTGATGTATCAAGGTAGGGGAAGTGTTTCCAGTTTGAATTGAGGTAGCGGCATAGAGGGTGGCCGCTTGAAAAAAAGACCGGCGCGGATGATAAACCGCAAAGGAGGGGAGGGCTCGCGATATCCAGAATTAACGGAATGTGACGCATATTTAATCCGTGAAAATGATAGTAACTAATATACTGGCAGTCGATGCTTACAACGGCGTCTGCTTCAATGTTGTTATGTAAGAGAACGCGAAGAGCGGTGTCAGAACTTATTATAAAACCGCCTTGCGATTTAAACCGCGCTAAAGAGGTTAATTGCGTATCAAGAGAAGGCCCCGCCGCGGCTATTGCGGCATTTTTAATTCCGCGTTTTTTTATTTCTGTTAAAAAACCGCTGTTTTGTTTTTCCGCGGATTGAATATTACTGATAATGTTTGAAAACCAGCGAATGCCGAAATGCGCCTGAACCGAATAATCGCCTGAAACCGCATCAATCGCTTCTTTTATTATTGCGGTAATACTGTTAAATTTTTCTGTATCCTGATCAATTCGCGCGCGCAGAGGAATTGTTTTAATGCCGTTGTAAAGACTCGGGTTAAAATTTTCCATAATGAATGTTTTTATTTCCTGCGGCGGAAAATCTACAAGCAGGTTAAAGCGGCTGTTGTTTAAGAGTTTGGAATAATCCATACCGGCTAATAATTCTTCGATTTCGGTTTTGTTAAAATCTATTGCAATAACGCGTGAATTTGTATTCTCAAGCGCGGCAAGCGGCGCAAAACCGCCTCCCAATCCGAGAAATATTAGAAAATCATTTTTACCTGAAGACGCAATAAGACGCTGCGCTTCCTTTATTGGATCGATTGTTGAATGAAGAGGATGGGTGTCTCCGTTAGGCAGTATAAAAGCGGGAATGTTTTCGCCGCTTCGCGATTTTAAAAATGTATAGCGTTTTATTTCACTCATAAAAATTATTTCCCGCAAGTTGTTTTACGGCGTTTTCTAAATCATGCTCTGTCATTTTATTTTCGCCCGGGAAAAGCAGAGAGCTAAGTTCCTGTTTTATATTTTTCGAATATTTCGAATCTTTTATCGCGGATAACAGCGCGGATACTCCCCTTTTGCGGAAATTATCAGATTCCCCCCTGCGGTCTTCGGGTTTAAAATAATTATTTTTATCCTGTTTACTATGATTTAAAAGAACATCCCGCATATATAAATCTTCTTCAAAAATACTGTTTTCGCCGATGGAAAAAATCCTTTGCGGCCATTGTGTTTTCTGCGATTTAAACCATGAAGCGTAAATATCAAGGCTGCCACCCTGATTAATAAGAGAAGATCGCGTATAACATTGCGAATAAAAAGGCATTACGCGGTTTGAATTGTTAAAAAATAACGTGTCAAAACTGTAGGGTCTTGCGTGCGTCCTGATATCTATTACCGCCAAATCCATGCCGGCGAGGTAAATATTCGCGCTGCTGAGAATCAGAGCGAGTTCTACGGCAGCCGCGGTTACTGTTCCTTTTTGTCCGATGATCACAGACGGAAGCGAAAGATCGCGAAGAACAACGCTCTGCCAGAAACTGCCGTCGTTTATTAATAAATGCGGTATGAGGGCGGTTTGAGAGGGCAGGGCGGCGCACAGATTCACGGCGAGAATTGAGCCAGCAGATCTGCAAAATGGATATAAATGTTTCAGCGCCCAATTACCGCCGTCTGCCGCGATAACAATGTCGGCTTTTATTCCAGCGGCGCGCAGAGCTAAAAACGAAGATGAAGCTGCGATTATCAGGCAGGTTTCCTGCGTGTCTTTTATAATCGGAAGCGCTTTTTCAAGGCTGGGTCCTGAACCTGTAACAATCACAGGAATGGAAGACTGTCTGTAAAGAAGGCTGGTATTTATATTGTTAAGATTTTTAAAGAAATTTTTAACCCATCGTCTTCCAAAAGCCGCTGCAGTCCTCTTGCCCGCGTCCGCGCGTTTTATAAATTGAACAGCTTCAGAAAGTATCTTCGCGTATGCTTTCCCGTAATGATTAAGCGAAGGGCGCCATTCAATTATTTTAATGCGCTCGCTGTCCTGTGTAATATGCGTTTCCAGAAACTTTTGAATGTTAAAAGACTCGCAGTCCGCGAGAGAATAATCCGCTTGAGCGGCGCTTTCAGTTTGTTTTTCAATGTGAAGCGCCAGAATTTTGCTTTCTTTAAATTTTTCCCGCAATACGGGAATCATGTAACCGAGACCCGGCTCGATAAGGATGAAACATTCGATGCCGTCTTTCAGATTTAATGAATTAACATAACGCGCGGCTTCAGATTGCGGGTTGTATCGCGAATGAAGCTGCGCGCCTGTCATATTTGATTCGGGTGCGATTATACCAGCCCCAATTCCTTAAAGAGTTTCTTGTAGGAATCGAAGTATTCAGATTTCGCGAACTCCTCGATTTTCTGTTCGGGAAGAGATTCCAAAAGCTGATCCATGTAGCTGAGTATATTTCTGAGTTCAGATCTTAAATCCGAAGGAAGTGTAAAAGGCTCTTTTCCGCCGGAAGAACCTGCGGCCGCAGACGCTGTTACAACAGATGGGCCTGCAGCCGCGGGAGCGGCAGGAGCTGCCGCCTGGGGGGCCGCCGGCGCCGCTTGAGCTGCTGGAGCCGCCGCCTGAGCAGACGCTGAAGGAGCGGCAGGTATTGGTTCAATATCTTCTTCAATTTCCGCGAAATCATCAATATCGCCGGCAGATAAATCTTCAATATCATCGCTGAGCGATAAAGGTTCTTCTTCAAGCTCAGTCTCAAGGATTTCGGGGACAGCTTCTTCAATTACCTCTTCGGTAATTTCTTCAGCTGATTCTACAGGTTCAAGGTCTTCATCCAGCGATAATTCGTTATCGTCTATCGATAAATCATCAAGAGAATCAATATCAAAACTTTCTTCATCTATTGAAGGTTCTTCAAGTTCTTCGTTAAAACCGTCTGCTGATAATTCCGGCTCGTCGATTACTGCGTCTGTAAGATCAAGCGAATCATCCGAAATGACTTCAGTTTCCACGGCATCGTCCGCGATATCAATAGATTCGCCTGTGATATCTTCATCTTCTTCAAGATAGGAAATGTTATCAGGCGCGTCTGTCATCGGCGTTGCGCCTTCTTCGCGGAGTTTATCAAGTTCATCGTCCGCTTCTATCTCGCCAATAACATCCTCATCGCTTTCCGCGAAATCGGCAAAATCATCGGCCGCAAGGTCGTTGGCTGTTATATCAAGATCGATTTCCTCTTCGCTCTGCTCAGCGGGAGGCTCATCAATTGATTCTTCAGTTATCTCGACGCTTGTCTCTTCGGTTGACATATCGACAGGTTCATCCGGCGGCAAGTCATCGAGATCGGTTAACGCGACATCGCTGTCTTCAAATGTTATGTCATCATCAAGCGATAATTCGCTGTCGTCCAATGTGAGTTCATCATCGCCGAGCGATAACGCGCTGTCGTCTAACGCGATTTCTTCGCTGTCAGCCGATATTGCGCTGTCGTCCAGTGTGATCTCGTCATCGCCGAGCGATAACGCGCTGTCGTCTAACGCTATTTCTTCGCTGTCTGCCGATAATGCGCTGTCATCCAATGTGAGTTCATCATCGTCAAGCGATAACGCGCTGTCGTCTAAACTGATCTCTTCGCTGTCGGCTGATAACGCGCTGTCATCCAATGTGATCTCATCGTCGCTAAGCGATAATGCGCTGTCGTCCAATGAAATTTCGTCATCGCTGAGTGATACTTCGCTGTCGTCTAATGTGATATCGCTGTCATCTAATGAGATATCTTCGTCAAGCGATACTTCTTCATCCATGGGGAATTCGCTTTCAGGGGTTTCTTCAGTTCCCGATTCTTCCGTAAAATCCGCGGAATTCAAGATGTTATCCATTTCATCGCCTGTCAGGGCAATAGCTTCGTCGTCATCATCGCCGCCGATATCAAATCCTGATTTCGGCTCTTCTTCCGCGCCTTCCTGAAGGATGTTGTCCATCTCGTCGCCTGTAAGAGCGATTGTTTCATCATCTTCTTCCGAGAAGAAACCGCTGTCATGTTTTTCGTCTGCGGGAGCCGCGGTTCTTGCGCTTGCAAATTCTTTTTTCAGTTCTGTAAGTTCATTCCTGATTGATGAAAGTTCCGACGCGATTTTTTTAAGCAGATGCGTTGAAAGTTCGCCTTCGCCGGATTCAATTGAAGTGATATTATCCTGAATGGAATCAACATCATTTTCTATTGCCTTTACCGTAGGAACATCTATGTCTATATCGCTGAAGTCATCGTTATCTGACATGTCCAGACTGATTTCTTCGCTGTCTGAGGTGTCAATCGCGAAATCGTCGCTGTCCAGGGAATCTGTCGTAAGTTCTTCATTGTCAAGCTCAACGGGGACTTCTTCGCTGTCAAGTTCGCCGCCTGAAAGATCTTCGCTTACGAATTCTTCTTCGTCGAAATCGCCGCTTCCGGCTTCGATTGTTTCTTCATTCGCGGCTGTTTCTTCTGTTTTTTGAACTTCAAACTCGTCAAATGACGCGTCTTCTATTTCAAGGTCTTGTGCGGCTTCATCGCTTTCAGTTTCCGAAACTTCAAGAGTATCGTCGGAAGGCATATTGAAATCGTCAAGGTCGGTTGTAGCTGATAACGGATCGTCATCAAGCGAAAGGTTTATATTGTCATCCGGGAATTCAATGTCGTCTGACGCGGCAGGCGCGCCGGCTTCTTCGACATCCAGAACTGCGTCGCTGAAAGACATTGAATCTTCGCTGTCGGAAGAAACGTCTTCTACCGGTAAGTCAAAATCGTCCAAACCTGAAGAACCGGATCCACTGTCTGCGGATATAACTTGCGCGTCGCTTTTAACCCAAACGCCGTATTCGTCCAAATCATCCGCAGTGCCGATGCTGCTGCGATCAGAGTATATCGAAGGTTTTTTACTACTTGCCATAAACCGCTCCCTAAATTAACACTTATTGTTAATTATCGGTACTTTTATCAGTTTTCAATACTATATAATAAGATAGCCTATGGTTTTCCGGTTGTCAATGCTTAAAGAAAAGACATAAAACTACCGTTAATCGAGGCATGAGATTCTCAAAATACCTGATTGGGATATGGGCAAGCGTCATTGTTTACACACTTTTTTCCTTTTTTTACGGTCCGGCCGGCTTATCAGCGTATAATTACTTGCTGTCTGAAAGAGAAAGGCAGCTTGATAACATAAGAGATCTAGGATTTTTGAATGAAGATCTGGACAGGACAAGAAATAATTTGCTTTACGACCATGATACGCTGTTGATTCATGCCCGTCAGATGGGATATGGCCAAAATAATGAGCGTTTTGTCCGTATTGTCGGCCTTGGAGGCCCTAAAATTTCTCATACAACGGCAGGAAGCGTGTATACAGCATCAGTTCCTGACTTTATTTCTGATAAATATATAAAAATAACCGCTCTTTGCGTGGGTTTATTTGTATTTTCCTTCCTTTTGATGCTTGAAATTATAGAAAAACGCTCCAGATAATATTAATTTAAGACAATCTATGTCTAAATTCACGAGCTATTTCACGTTTTAAGTCTTTTTCCTTTATACTGGCGCGTTTATCGTAGGCTTTTCTGCCTTTGCAAAGGCCAAGTTCTACCTTTACTCTGCCTTTTTTAAAATAAAATGACAGCGGAATGAGGGTATAGCCTTTTTCTTCAACCTTTCTGTTGATTCTTTTAATCTCATCTTTATGCAGAAGCAGGCGTTTTTTCCTGTCCGGCTCATGATTAAAAATCGAGGAAAAGGGGTTTTCCGCCACTATTAACGAACGTACCCAGATTTCGCCGTTTATTACTTCCGCCCATGCGTCAGGAAACGAGATTTTGCCGTCCCGGAAGGATTTTACCTCCGTTCCAAGCAGTTCTATCCCGCATTCGTATGTTTCATCAATCGAATAATCATGACGCGCTTTGCGGTTCTGCGCGATTATTTTTACGCCTTCGCTCATTTTACTTCACTTTTTCGGCGCGATGACGGGTCTGAATGTAACAATCGGAGATGATAAATCGGCAGGAAGCGAATAGCCGAAAGCGCGGGACGAGGCCGATTGGCTCTGAGTCAGGAGCAGCGGTCTTCCGGCAAGAGCGCGCTCAGGCGAACCGACCGCTTCTATCGCTTTTTCTGAAGCCGGGATTAACCATGAAAGCGGGGAGAACGGATCGCCGCTCCATTCCCATCCGCCGAATCTGTTAATTGGATTTAACATATTTTCGTTATTTATCGCGGCAAACTTCCATTCGGCTTCCGACGGCAGCCTTACTTCCATGCCGGCCATTGAAGAGGGAAGCCGCGCTGAAAGCCACTTGCAGAAAGCGTCTGCCGCGTACCATGTAATCCCTGTAACGGCATTGTTGTCTATTTCAAAGGGAAGGCTTGTGATTTCATCAAGGTAATCTGTTTTGTGTGTTCTCCATTCGGGGTTTTCTTTCAGAAAAGTTTCAAATAACGCATTTGAGACTGATGTTTCGCTTATGAGGTAATTATTATTAAAGGGGATGAATAACGGTACAGAAACGGCGATTCTGGCTGATTGAACAAGCATTTGCTCTGAATACGGAACTCTGGAAAAATTTAACCCTTCCAGAGTGAACCGCGTCGGCAGATTGCCTGTGTCCGCGCGCTGCCTGAGTTTAGGCAGAGGCGTTTCTTTCTGCCATTGTGAAGCGCTGATTAAAGCGGAAATCTCTCTTGGCAGCGTTTGTTCAAGCCATTGTGCGCTTCCTGATGTTTGTGAAAGAAATACCAGTATATCGGAAACCGAGCCTATTAACGCCGAAGGCGAAGGAGCGTTTCCATAATTGTCCAGAAGCATCTTGGCGCGGATTAAATCACGCAGCGCGGCGTTTGTTACGGAGAAGCGTGAAGCTGCCTGCAGTATCCCGTAAATTTCTTCTTTTGATTTACCCAGCCGGTAAGCGCCTTCAGAAAGGCTCATGGGTATCTGCCACGATGCAGTCGGCTCGCCTGCGAATGTCCATCTTGCATAGTCGGCGGCGTAAAGCGCGAATGACGCCGCGGGGTCTTTTGCCGTCAGCGTTAATTGTATTTTATAAATACGCGGCGAAAACATTGAGGCGAAAGCTCTGGAAGGTATTTCGTGTATTTGAGATTCGCTTTCAAAACCGGGCATAACAGCTTCAATTGTGCGGGTGCCTTTTGGGACAAATATTTTTGTATCCGAAACACCCATGTAAACGCCGTCTACCCTGACAGCTGCTCCCGCGGGTTCTGTTTTAACAATCAGCATGGATCCCGGATTTTTTAAACCCGGAGCAAAAAGCAGTATAAAGAGAATTAACAGTATTGCGAATGAGTAGAGGATTGTAAGATACACGCCGGGGCGTATACCCAGAATAGGCTTTAATTTTACCTGAAATTCACTGTTGGTCTGTTTTTCCTGCATTGGAATATTATAGAGTATTGATTGGAAAATAAAAAGAGCTGTCCGATTTTATGTACTTCGAACAGCTCCATGCCCTTGAGGCATATCGGAGTTATAGTGATTTGGGAGGGGAACTATACCCCCGACATTAAGTATATCGGCAATGGGGGTGTCATTCATTACTTATATTTTTAATCTTCTTCCTGAACGGTGAGATCTACCGCCAATGCCACGCGGTAGGTCTTTCCGCGCTGAACATTCAATGACCTTATAATTGTGTAATCGCCGACCTGATACCTGACCTCATGCGTGCCGGGTTCAACGGCAATTGGCTCTTTATTGCGTGAAACAGGGTTATTATTAAGGAAAACCTGTGAATTTTGCGGTCCTTCGAAGATAATTAAAGGGGTAGGATCCTGTAATTCGATGGTCAAATCGATAATTCTAGACCTTTCCACGACAAACCGGCGGCTTTCATTGCGGTAATCGTCTGAAAGGATGACAAGATGGTGCTCGCCTTCTCTCAGCATTATTTGATCGGAAATGTTGGATATTACGTTGTCGTCGATTAAAACTGTAAAAGGTCTGTTTCTAAGCTGAGGCGGATAACGGGGGATAAGCCTTACCGCTCCTTCATCGCTTAAGATGGGCCTTGCGGTAAGGCTGAACATTATGCCTTCGAATTCATCCGGAAGCCCTTTGCTTGCCTGTGTCAGTCTGAACAATAACGGGAATGACGCCGGTTGGACAGCTGAGGTTGGAGCCACAATTACAGCTGTGGTTGTTCTCAGTCCGTGCTGCGTCCGTATCGGGATATGGTATAGAATCCTCAGCCGTGAAGGAAGCGGATCCATCGCGATTCTTGTGCCTTCAATGTCGCTGACTCCTGCCGCGGTCTGCACATTGAGATTGTTATACATTGCCATTAAAAGAGAACCTCTGTACGGCAGCCAGTTTTGAGGCGCCGTTATTTCAATTTCGATTCCTCTTAAAAAACGCGCGTCCGCGCCAAGGGTGATAATAACAGAACTGTGAATTCCGATGGGGATATTCATCTCTGTTGAATTGAGAGATACCTCTATATTGCCTTCCACAGACGTGCGGAAAGTTTCCGCCTGTAGAGAAAGACAGGGAACAAGCAGCATGACTGCCAGTAGTTTTATGGGTGTTGGCATACTCTCTTTTCCGATTTATATTTCCGCCGGTTTCTAGGGACGGAGCCTTCCTGCCGGGTCGAATGGTTTCCCGTCCTGCCGCAGTTCAAAATGAAGGTGCGGGCCAGTGGATTGGCCTG
>WQRN01000037.1 GCA_009786715.1 Treponema sp. | reverse complement strand
CTTCAGACCATCTTCGGTGGTGTTGTAGGAGAGGTTACCGACATACAGTTTCTTCGCCATTGAGAAAATTCCTTCACCCGGAACAAACAACATTTTAAAAACTCAAGTTTTAAAACATGGTTTGCGACTGCGCCCGGGCACGCCTTGGATTATTTACAATTTGCAAATAATCCGATGGACTTACGTCCAAGTATTCACATCCGCACAAGCGAACGACTCTATACTCCCTTGGGACGGATCAAAACCCGGCGCCTAAGAGAGAAAGATTCATAATTGTTAAGGGAAATAAACGAGGTGCACAGCGAAGCCATGCAGGAAGTGACAAGAACAGAACCCCTAAACCGTTCGGCTTTTTTAAAAAGCCCGCAAAAATCATCTCTACTCAATCTAAGTCTATACCTAATTATTTATAAACTTCTTTAAAATAATTGTCAATACTTTATTTTTATTTCTAACCATATATTAATTTAATGGCGGATTTTATATTTAAGGCGGATTTTAATCCTTGAACCGGAGATTCGGGTGTTGGGCCTAAAAATGCGTTAAATCCAAGGTTAGAAGCGGTTTTTACCCGTCCCTGAAGCCTGTGGACGGGGCGAATTTCCCCTGTCAGAGACAATTCCCCGGCAATTGCTAAATCTGCAGGCAGGGCAAGCCCCGTACGCGCCGAATACAGCGCGCAGGCGAGGGCAAGTTCTACCCCCACTTCTGTAACGCGGATGCCGCCTGCCGCGTTTACATATAAATCCTGATCCGAAAGCCGCAGCCCCAAATGTTTTTCCAAAGCGGCTGAAATACGCGAAACCCTTCCCGAATCGATCTTGTCTGAAAAAACACGGCTGATTGTTCCTTTTGCGGGTATTGTAAGCGCCTGGATCTCCACAAGGATTGTCCTTGAACCTTCGAGGACTGCCGCGGTCGTCACTCCGGCGGGGAAATCGCCTTCACGCCTTACAAGGAACATTCTGCCTGTATCTTCTATAGGGGAGAGTCCTTTTTCCCCCATTGTAAAGATTCCAATTTCATCGACAGAGCCAAAGCGGTTTTTTGCCGCGCGTAAAAAGCGGCAGTCTACAGTTCCGTTAAGACCTGAGGTTTTATCGTTCTGCTCGAAATAAAGGACGGTGTCTACCATGTGTTCCAGAGTTTTGGGGCCGGAGATAACGCCTTCTTTTGTTACGTGCGCGGTTAAAATTAACGCCGCGTCGTGTTCTTTTACCCATGAGATTAATTCAAAGGAGCAGAACTTCATCTGGTTAACGCCGCCTGGTGATGAGTCAGCGTTATCTGAATAAAGCGTTTGCGCTGAATCGATTAAAACTAAAACAGGTTTTACGTTATTCAAAACTGTTTCAATTTCTTCAAGGTTCCCGGAGCATAAAATTTCGATGCGTTCCATTATGTTTTTATTTATGCCGAGTCTGTCAGCTCTTAAGCGCAGCTGTCCTGCGGACTCTTCGCCTGAAACGTATAAAATCCTTCCCTTTGTTTGAACTAAGGCGGCGGCTTGCAGAAGTAATGTTGACTTGCCGATACCCGGCTCTCCTCCGACAAGGATGGAAGAGCGCTTCATGATTCCGCCGCCTAGGACGCGGTCGAGTTCTCCGATACCGCTTCCAATGCGGCTGCCTTCCATCGGGTCTACGGCTGCGAGAGGATAAGTCTGGGGAAAGCCTTTCGCGTTCTTTTCATTTTTCCTTCCTGCCTGCTGTACGGCTGTTTCTGTTAATGTGTTCCATTCTCCGCACTCGGGGCAGCGTCCAAGCCATTTTTGTTCTTCGCGGCCGCATGAGGTACATTTATAAATCAACGTTTTTTGTTTTTTCATAAAAAAGGTTAAGCTCCGTTTCCGCCCCGGTTTACTGTTTGCCCCGCGGCGTTATGCGCAACCCTGCACCGAATCGCCAGCCGTCAATGGCCGGAAGATCTTCTTTTGAATTTATTTTATAAGCGGGAAACCATACGCGTAAATCAAAGCCGATTAAAAAATATTCGCTTATCGGGAAATCCATTCCAACTCCCGCGACAGGCATAAGCCATCTGCCTTCGCTCCAGAAATAATCGCGGATGGCATCTGTTTGTAACTGGGCATTTGTTGTTATATTTCCGCTAAGATCATCGGGATGATTTAATCCTGCCGCTAAAACAACGGCGCGCAAATCCGCCGCCGCGCCGGCAAAAACGCGCAGGGCTGTTCCCTTATCATTAAGAGAAAAATTTCCGGTAATTTGAACAGCGGTAAAAAAACCAATAACGAGAGCCGAACGGTTATCCTGACTGCTGCTCATGGGGCGGTTAAGATCAGAATTATATTCGTAGTTTGCAATGTAAATGTCTTCTGTTAATTCAGCGCGTAAAGGCCCCCATATTTGCAAAGATACTGAAGCGCCGCCTGAAGGCAGGATGGGGAATGGATCAGCCGAAGCGCCGTTGTCGGCTGTAAAAAAAAGTATGTTTCCAAGCACAGACCATTGAAAAAAGTCTCCAAAAACCGGGCTCATTGGAATTATTACGAGGATTAAAGTTAACAGTAACGCCGCCTTTTTAAAACGGGGTGAAAAGTTAAACATATCTCTATTATAACGCAAAAACAGCATTGGGGCTATCCGTGGGATACTTCGCCGGAAGTTCCGGTTTTTGGGATTTTTCGGGGATTAAAATCATTCGCTTTATCCGCAATCGCCGCAATGTGAGCTGGAGTAGAGCCGCAGCAGCCGCCGATTATATTTACAAGTTTTTCTTTTAAAAACGGCATAATGTTAGCCGCCATAACATTCGGCATTTCATCGTAGCGTCCGAAAATATTTTGCAGTCCGGCGTTTGGATATACGCTTACAAGACACGGAGCGATTTCAGAAAGCGTGCGCGTATGCGGCAAAAGCCTTGCCGCGTTAAATGAGCAATTAATGCCGATAGACCATGGATTTTCCGGCATCATGATATTGCAGAATTCCTGCAAATTTTCTCCCGAGCGCAGCCAGCCTTCCTCATTAAAAATACCGGCTGAGATCATTATTGGAACATCAATATCTCTTTCCTTAAAAAGCCGCTTGATTGCGTGAAGAGCGGCTTTCGCGTTAATAATGTCACAAACAGTTTCTATCAGCAGGATATCCGCGCCGCCGTCCAATAATCCTCTTGCGTTATCGTAGTAGGCGGATACAAAGTTGTCCCAGCCGATTTGACTGACAGTTTTTTTTGTCGGCCCAAGGCTTCCGGCTACAAAACACTTTCTTCCGTGAACCGAATATTTTTCCGCGGATTTCCGCGCGATTTTCGCCGCCGCGCTGCAAATATCGTATGAAAGGTGTTCAATGCCGTACTCTGCCAATGAAATTGCTGAAGATCTGAAGCTGCATGTTGTAATTATATCCGCCCCCGCTTCAAGGTAGGTGTCATGAATTGCGCCTATCGCTCCGGGTCTTGTAAGACAAAGAAGGTCTTTACAGCCTTCAAGCGGGATTAGATGGTTTACTAAAATATCTCCGCGGTAACTCCTTTCATCCAGATTGAGGATATTAATAATTGAACCCATTGCGCCGTCCAGAATGATAGTGCGTTTTTCCGCGATAGAGTTTAACTGTTCCCGTACGGTCATATATATATTGTAACAAATAGCGGAGAAAAGTGGTATAATAAAATATGAATAAAAATGAAACCGCAGTTGCTCTTTGCGCTGTAGGCGCTGAAAAAGCTGTATCTAACGAGTTGCGAAAACTCAATATAAAAGTAGAAGATTCTCTGTACGGAAGAGTGAGGTTCAAAGCCGGAACAAAAGAATTGTATCAGGCGTTGATAGGTCTTCGCGCCGCTGACAGAGTGTTGTTGGAAATTGCGAATTATAAAGCTTTAGATTTTGACGAGCTCTTTGAAGGAGCCGCCGCCGCCGAGTGGGAAAAGCTTGTGCCGAAAGGTATGGGGCTGAAAGTCGCAAAAGTGCGCACCAACCGTTCGCAGCTGAAAGCGGAAACAAGCATTCAGGCGATTGTTCACAAGGCAGCGGCGCAGCGCCTTTGCGCCAAATACAAGGTTAACCGTCTTCCCGAGCCTGTGATAATTCCCAGAAAAAAAACAGCGGAAAATAATGAGGATGCGCAGGTTAAAGTTGCGGAAGCGCGTGTTTACATAGAGAAAGATATTGTTTCGCTTCTTGTCGATTTAAGCGGAGAGCCGCTTTTTAAAAGAGGATATAGGAGCGAAGGCGGCGCTGCGCCGCTGCGGGAGACAACGGCGGCGTCCATGTTGTTATTATCCGGGTGGAAGCGGAAATTTCCCATTTATGATCCTTTCTGCGGTTCCGGTACAATCCTGATAGAAGCCGCAATGTATGCGTGGGATATGGCGCCGGGTTTTGGCAGAAATTTTGCGATACAGGATATTCCTATTGCCGATCAAAAAATCGAACAGCAGGTTCGCGAAGATTTCCGCGCAAAGATCGATTTTAACCGTCTTATCAGAATCGCCGGCAGTGATGAAGATTTTCGCTCTGTGTCGATCGCGGCATCCAACGTCGCCCGCCTGCGCGATATTGCCGAAGGCCGCCCTCCGCAGAGGGGGATTCGCGCTCCTAATTGCAAAGCATTAGGTGTAGATATAAATGTTTTACCCATGTCGCAGGCGGCTTCCCCATATGACGATCCCGGCTTTCTTGTCACGAATCCGCCGTACGGTAAACGGTTAGGCGATCAGGGCGCGGCTGAACAAATCTACGGGGAAATGAAAACGCTTGAAGAGCGTTTTCCCGGTTGGAAATTCGCGATTATAACCGACCATAGCGGGTTTGAAAGCTTTTACGGCAAAAAAGCCGATTCCTGCCGCGAAATAAGCAATGGAGCGATTCCTTCCTATTTTTATCAATATGAGTTATGATATTGATATACGGAGAAAATAATGGCAGTTGCAGTAGAGCATGATAAAAGGCGCGAGAAAATTCTTGATAAAGCCCTTGCTGTTTTTATGGACGACGGGTTTGAAAACGCAACCTTTCAAAAAATAGCAGACAGGTGCGGAATAACAAGAACAATACTGTATCTCTATTTTAAAAATAAAAGAGAGATATTTAATTTTAGTTTAAAACAGCTTCTGTCAAGCGCCGAAGAAAATATTAATTCCATTCACGCCGATAAATCTTTAAGCAGCATTGAAAAAATTACTAAGGTGCTTCAGGCTGTTTTTAAATTGCTGGAACAAAACAGACAGCTTCTTTTTGTTGTGCTCGATTACCTTCTGCATCTTTCCAAGAGCGATGTTAACCCCGAAGAACGGGTACGGCGCAGGACTGTAAAACTCAGGCACATTTTATCGGCAATATTGATAGAAGGCGTAAAAAAAGGCGAGCTAAAAAAATGCAATCTTAAAACTGCGAATGATTATTTGTATAGTTTTGTGGAAGCCGCTATTTTTCAATTAGCTGTTTTAAAACGTAAAAATTTAAGCGAACTTAAAGAAACCAGCGCTTTTGCGATAAAGCAGTTAAGCAGTTAAATAAAGACGCAGTTTTTCCAGTACAGTTTCAAAATCCAGCGGCTTTCCGATATGATCATCCATACCCGCTTTAATGCAGTTATCAATATCTTCCTTAAAAACATTCGCGGTCATCGCTATTATAAGAACATGTTTACCGCCGCCGCTTTTCTCATGGCTTTTTTCAAACTCGCGGATTTTGGTTGTTGCTTCGAAGCCGTCCATTCCAGGCATTTGAACATCCATCAGGATTAACTCGTATCTGTCCGGATCTTTTTTATACATCTCGACGGCTTCTATTCCGTTTTCCGCGCAGTCTATTTCCACATGAGTCGGCTCAAGAAGAGTAGTTACTATTTCACGGTTTATATCTACATCTTCCGCGAGCAGGACTCTATGACCGGTAAAATTATTAGGATCCTTTTCGCCCTGCCGGATGTTTGCGGATTTGCTTTCATCATCCGAAGCTTCTTCCTTACCCCGCATTGCCTTTATTGTGAACGAAAAAGTTGATCCTTTGCCAAGGTCGGATTCAATCCAGATTTTTCCGCCCATCATTTCTACAATTCTTTTGGATATCGAAAGGCCTAACCCTGTGCCGCCGTATTTGCGCGATGTGTTGGTTTCCGCCTGCTGAAACGACTGGAATAATTTTTTCTGTTGATCGTTGCTTATGCCGATTCCGGTATCAATTACGGAAATTTGTATTTTGCATACGCCCTTTTCTTCACTTAATAAATATACGCCGATTTTTATGGAACCGTATTCCGGAGTGAATTTAACGGCATTTCCGACAAGATTTGTAATAACCTGCGTAAGCCTTTGATCGTCGCAGATTAATACTTTTGGTATATCTTTATCTATTTGAATTGCAAGCGTTTGTTTTTTTTCTTCTATCCGGAAATTAACTACATTTACAACTCTTTTAAACATTTTATCAAAATTAAATTCCACCGGAGAAAGTTCAAATTTATTAGCTTCGATTTTTGACATATCAAGAATATCATTTATTACGCCGAGCAGATGAACGGACGCGTCCGCTATTTTTTCTAAAGCGTAATTTTTACGCTCCATATCTCCCGCTTCTTTCGCGATTTTTGTCATATTAATAATCGCGTTCATCGGAGTGCGCATTTCATGGCTCATGTTTGATAAAAAATCGCTCTTTGCCCTGCTTGCTGCTGTTACATTATCAAAAGCTTCTTTTAATTTATTGTTGTAGATATCCAGCATTATTGCGCCGGAGATAGTGCTTGATATCGTCGCGACAAAATTCTTTTCGTTGTCAGTCCAATGGCGCGGTTTATGCAGCTGTTGAACAGATATCATTCCCCATAAAAGCCCCTCAACATAAAGCGGCGCGAAAATATACGCCTTTGCATTGTCATCTATAAGATGGTGCAGCCCGTCAGCCTTACTTTTTGATGTATCAACGCATGAAAGCACCGGTATCGCCGTAAAAGCATAAAGCCTTTCCGGAAAACTTGATTTAATTGTTTCGTTCAATCCAACTTCCTGAATGGAAGATATCGTTTTATTATCGGAAGACCAGATGTACGCAGGATAAATATTTTTATTTGGAATATCAAGTTTAAAAATAACAGCAAGGGAAACATTATGGTAACGTCCAAACTTGGAAATAGCTTCTTTTATAAGCGTCTTTGTTTCGCTTGATGAAACAAAGCTGCGCGTAATTTCTGATATTAATTCCTGCTGATCAAGCCGAATTCTAAGAAGCTTGCTTTTATTTTCCAGTTCCTCCGCCATATTTTTAATGTAGCGAAGATCGTATTGATAAGTTATTACGACATACTTGCCGTTAAATAAAGCGCGTGTTGCCGTTACTTCATAAGGAACTTCTTCACCCGCTGTCGTAAGATGCGTCCATTCAAATGTAAAAATCTCGCCTTCCTGTGCGCGCTTAATAATATTGACCGCTTTCTTGCTCGATTTTTCTCCGTCCGGCTGGTATTCAGGAGAAAGTTCCATGAATTTTTCAATATAATATTCTTTCGGCGCCTCAAGACGATCCAGAACATTGTCGTTGCATTCCAGTATATTCATGGATTCATCAAAGATGGTTATACCAACAGGCGCTGCGTCAATCGCTTCGCTGTTTAATTGATAAATTTTCTCCTCTTTTTCCATCTTCGTGAATAACCTCGTTTTTTAATATTATATATGGAAATTAGGAACAAAGGAATAGATATTTTAGGTTTTATTTATGCCTTGAATTTTTTATTATAAAAGTGGATACTATTTGCATGGATTCAGGGCAAACAATTTATGTTTTTAGTCAGCTTATTCTGGGAGCGGGAGCCGCTTTTTTAGCCATATTACTCTGGCCGAAAATAAGGGAAGCCGCGTGGATGCTTGTCATATTCGGCACCATTATCGCCTATATTGAAACCGTGTATTCCATTTTAAAAATTTTCGGAATTGCCGGAGAAGAATATCTGATTCTTGAATCAGTGCCTTTAGTATCATTTATTTTACCTTCCGTCAGGATGACATTATTTATTATTGCATTTACGATAATGATTTATAAACAAACAAGGAGAGAAAAATGAAAGCGTTGATAATCGGACTTATAATGATTGCCGCGGCAGTTTTCGCGATTTTACCGGCAGATGTTGCAGGTTTCGGGCTTGGCTGGGGAGACGATGTATTAACTTTTTTGAAAGGCGCTGCGCCTGTTCTGGCAATACTCTTTGGCATCATAGCGGTGTTTATCGGTATTGCTGATATGAAGGATAGAGCTGAAGCCAGAAAAGAAGACGCCCAGGCTGAAGAAAAAGCGGCATCTAATTAAGCTATAAATACCGTACCCTTTTGGGCGCCTGCCGCGAGAGATTCCAGACAGCGTGGTTTGCCGCCGTTCGTAAGGATTGTAGGGATGCCGTAAGACAGCGCAAGTTCCGCAGCTTCCAGTTTTGTCGCGATTCCGCCTGTTCCGAAGTCGTTTGCAGCTCCTATAGTGATATTTTTTCGTATTTCGGCGATGTCGCGCACTTCTTCAACTAACGCGGCGTTTGGATCCTCTTTAGGATTTTTATTATATAAACCGTCGATGTCGCTGAAAAGGATTAAAAGATCCGCGCTCCATAAAATTGCCGAGCGAGCCGCTAATGTATCGTTGTCGCCGATTTTTATTTCCTCTACAGAGACTGTATCGTTTTCGTTAATGATTGGCACTATTCCTTCATCAACCAATGTGAAAAGGGTATTGCGCATATTTAATGTTCTGTTGGAATCGCTGAAATCTTCCCGCGTTAAAAGAATCTGCGCAATGATAAGGCCGTCTTTTTCAAAAGCCCGCCTCCAGGCTTTCATAAGCTGCACCTGTCCGACAGCGCATAACGCCTGCCTGTAGTGTATATCTTTTTTCTTCGCCCACTTGTCCATTGCAGAAAGCCCTGCCACCTGCGCTCCTGAAGAAACAATAACAATTTGTTTTCCCTTTTTTATTAAAGACGCTGCCTGCTGCGCGAATTCATCCAAAAAAGAAAAATTGATCTTTCCGTCTTTGCCCGCAAGCGTGTTTGAGCCGATTTTTATTATTATTTTTTTTGCGTCTTCAACTAGTCGCGCAGTCATATTTACCTCTGTTTACGGTTGTTTAAGAGCGTATCTGGCCATTGCCCGTAACAAGATATTTAATCGTTGTCAGCGCTTCAAGCCCCATCGGTCCTCTTGCATGAAACTTCTGCGTGCTGATTCCCAGCTCCGCGCCAAAACCAAACTCTCCGCCGTCTGTAAACCGCGTTGACGTGTTCACGTACACGCAGGCCGCGTCCGCTTGCGCGCGGAATTTTTCCGCTGCCTTTAAATCGTTGGTGAGAATCGCCTCTGAATGTTTTGTCCCGTACTTGTTGATATGCGCGATTGCCTCATCGCACGAAGAAACAATTTTTACCGCGAGGATGTAATCCAGAAATTCTGCCGCCCAGTCTTCTTCGGCTGCGTCTTTTAAAACAAGAGCGGCAGGCGCATTTCCAATCGCGGCTTTTGACGCGGCATCGCATCGCAGTTCCGCTTTGCCTGCGATTTTTTCCGCGAGTATCGGCATTAGTGTATTTGCTATATCTTTATGAACAAGCAGCGTCTCCATGGCGTTACATGCGCCGGGTCTTTGCAGCTTTGCGTTTAAAATTATTTCGACAGCGCTGTTAATTCCTTCTTGTGTTTCAAGGTATGACGGTTCAACATAGATGTGACAGTTTCCTTCGCCGGTTTCAATTACAGGAATGCGCGCGTTTTCAACTACGCGGTTGATTAGTTCATTTGATCCGCGGGGCAGAACAACATCAATAAAACCGCGCGCTTTGAGAATGATGTCAACTTCGTCCCTGTTACCCGATTCGGCGAGCGCGACAGCTTCCGTTATTCCGCTGCCCTCGGTAAGCCCCGTTTTGATAGCTTTAACAAGCGCCTTGTTGGATTCAAGGGCAGACGAAGAACCGCGAAGAAGTATCGAGCAGCCAGCCTTGTAAGCGAGAGCGGCGCAATCCACTGTAACATTGGGGCGAGATTCGTAAATAATCGCGGCAACTCCCATGGGGACTGTTACTTTTTCAATTTGCATACCATTGGGATGAGTCCAGCCTGACAGCACTCTTCCGATAGGGTCATCCTGTCTTATAACAATATTAATTCCTTCTATAATGCCGTCTATCCGCTTGTCGTTAAGGAGCAGGCGGTCTACAAGGCTTTCTTTCATGCCGCTGTCCCTCGCCTTTTCGACATCGCGGGCGTTTGCTTCAAGAATGACAGCGCGGTTTTTATTTATCTCGATACCAACAGCGGCAAGAGCCTTGTCTTTAGCCGCGCGGTTTTCGGACGCCAATTTTACCTGCGCCTGTTTGAGAGATATAAAAATCGTATCCAGTGAATTCGACATAATATTAATTTATCGTATAGCGCCGGGTCTTTCAAGTCCGGCATTCAACGCGCCGCAGCGCATACCTTCATTAATTGCCGCAGTGAAATCCAAACCGTCTTCAAGAGCCGCCGCAAGCCCTGCGGTAAACGTGTCTCCACAGCCTGTTGAATTTACTGTATTTACAACCGGTACATCAATCTCAAAATAGCTGTTTTTTTCGACGGTAATAATTTTTTTATTAGCATTAGTTAAAACTATACGACACTTATGTTTCTGCGCTAACTCCAAAACTAATCCGCGTAAATCATCATAATCCGCGTTAATCCGCGTTTCATCTGTTCCAATCCCAAAGGTTTGTAAAAACTCTTCAAGATTCGGTTTAATAACATCCGGTTCATATTTCAAACTTTCAATTAAATCGCTGCCTTTAATATCGAGGATAACGCGCAGCCCCTTTTCTTTTGCTTTACATACCATCATAGGAATAACAGAATCAGAAAACTCAGCCGCCTTCGTCCCAGAAATAATAAGTGTGTTTTGTGAACAGCTCTTTAATCCATTTCTTAAAATATTATCATACCTTTCCAGCAGCCGCTCTTCGGTTCCGGCGCCGACAGGATGCGATTCCTCTACCATTTCTGTAACACTGTTGTCGCTCTCATTTAATACCGTGTAGCAAAAACGTATTTCGCTGTTACTTTCGACCCATTCAACGGAGAGCCCGTCTTGTTCACAGAGCGACAAAAACAGCGGACAAAATTCACCGCCGAGCTGGGTAAGATGCACCGCTTTTTTTCCAAGTTGATTTAAAACGCGCGTAACATTAATACCTTTGCCGCTGACATCAAGGCGGTGAACAGCGGTGCGATTAACCGCACTGGATATGACTGAGGGAAAGCGAAGCGTTTTTTGGATTGTTGGATTAAGACAAACAGTTAGGAATGACATTCCTTTTTATTTTATCCTCTTATAACCCTTTATCTCCTGACGTAGCCGCGCTGAAAGTTCCGCAATCGGCACGCGAACCTGCTCCATGGAATCGCGGAAGCGAAGAGTTACGGTTTTATCTTCTTTAGATTCGTAATCTACAGTGACGCAGAAAGGCGTGCCTGCTTCGTCTTGTCTGCGGTAACGCCTTCCAATAGCTCCCGATTGATCGTAATCGGTGGCGTAATCGTCCTGCAAGTTTTTGCGGATGTCCTGCGCAAGTTCCGCAAGCCCATCTTTTTTCATAAGCGGGAGAATCGCGACTGTAACAGGCGCAAGATCGGGATGGAAACGTAACACCGTTCTCCAATCGTCCTCGTTGCCTTTGTCGGCAACCTTTTCTTCGTCATATGCGTCACAGAGGATCATCAACACGTTACGCGTAAGACCGGCGGATGTTTCGATGATGAACGGAATGTAACGCTCGTTGTTGTTATCCTGATCTATATACTGCATATCTTTGCCGGAGAATTCCGCGTGTCTGCCAAGATCGTAATTGGTGCGGTTGTGTATGCCTTCAAGCTCTCTCCAGCCCATCGGGAAAAGGTATTCAATGTCGTATGCGTCTTTCGCGTAGTGAGCGAGTTTTTCGTGCTTGTACCAGCGCAGATGATCCATTTTTACGCCGAGCTTTTCATAATACGCCCAGCGTTGATTACGCCAGTCGTTAAAACATTCCTCGTCTGTGCCGGGTTTTACAAAGTATTGCATTTCCATCTGCTCAAATTCACAGGTGCGGAAAATAAAATTCTTGGTGACAATTTCGTTGCGGAACGCTTTTCCAACCTGCGCAATACCGAAAGGAATTTTCATCCTGTTGGATTGAATTATATTTTTATAGTTTACATAAATACCCTGCGCCGTTTCCGGGCGGAGATAAATAATGCTTGCGGAATCTTCCGCAGGACCTATATGGCTTTTAAACATTAAATTGAAGTTACGGGCATCGGTTAATTCGCCGCCGCAGTCTGGGCACTTTTTCGCCGTGAGATTTTCTTCGCTTATCATGTCCGTGCGAAAACGGGCTTTGCACTTTTTGCAATCAACAAGCGGATCGGTAAAGTTTTCGACATGACCTGAAGCTTCCCATGTGCGCGGATGCATAAAAATAGCGGCATCCAATCCCACGATATTATCGTGAAGGCGCGTCATTTCCTTCCACCACATCGCCTGAATGCGGTTTTTTAATTCAATGCCAAGCGGACCGTAATCCCACGCGCCGCTCTGGCCTCCGTAAATTTCTGACGACTGAAAAACAAACCCACGCCGCTTTGCCAGTGAAGTGATTTTCTCCATCGTCGCTTTTCCCTGATATTCTGTTAATTCTGACATATTGATATATTATTAAAATTAAAGAGTATGCGCAAGCTGTGTGAACGGTGTTAATGATAATCCATAATACTCCTTAAAAAGTAAAAAACTTGAATAAAACACAAACAAACAGAATCCTATTGGTTTCTTCCAAGTTTTTAATATTTTCAGTTATATTGACAATAACCCGATAGTAAAATAAATTAATTTATGGAAATTGAATTACGATTAGAAGAAGAAAACGATTATTTTATTGTTGAAAATATTACAAGAGAGGCCTTTTGGAATCATTATGTTCCCGGATGTGATGAACATTTATTGATTCATAATTTAAGAAGAACATACGAATTTATTAAAGAATTGGATTTTGTAGCTGTAAATAATAATAAAATTATCGGAAATATAGTATATGTAAAAGCAAAAGTTATAAATAATGATGTGGAATATCCTGTATTAACATTTGGACCAATAAGCGTATTGCCGGAATATCAAAATAATGGAATCGGCGGAAAGTTAATAAACCATACTGTAAAATTATCAAAAGAAATGGGTTATAAAGGCATAATAATTTACGGTGATCCAGAATATTACAAAAGGTTTGGATTTAAGGAATCGAAACAATATAAAATAACAAACAAAGATAATAAATATCCGGCGGCTTTATTAGTTTTAGAATTATATCCAGGCGCTTTAAATGGAATTGAAGGCGTATTCGATGAAGGCAAAGCTTACGAAATAGACAGCGGCCAAATGGAAGAGTTTGATAAAAAATTTCCAATAAAGGAAAAGGGATATTCAAAAACGCAAGACAGATTTAATGAAATATCTAAAAAATTTATATGATAAAATGCGACCGATGCTGGGTGTGGTCGAACTCCTAGTTTAATGATAAGGATATTTGTGTTAAAATAAATGATGCAAGTAAGGAGAAAGTAAATGCCAAATCTTATAAAACAAATCAAAGAAACAATGGTTAAAAAAGGAATATCTGAAGAAATAATTTCTCAATTCAATTTTACGGAAAATAAAGAAAATCAATCTGAAATAATTATGGATATTATAGATCAAATGGATAAATTATTATCAAAAGAGCAATGTTTATCTATTATGGAAGAACAGGGTTGTTGTACATCTGGAAAACCTGCAAAAGCTCATCAGGATTTTGGTAAAAAATATTCTGACAAATCAATTAAAGAAAAAATAAAATTATTTGACAAACTGGATACACCGCATAAATATTTTTGTATATTAAACGAAGACGGTACATTATCTGTTTATTGGGGTGTTGGCAATGAAGAAAATTATATATGTGTTTGCGGGTTTATTAAAAAATTATCTTCGCAAAGGAAGGTTTCTAAAACATTTTGCGGATGTTGCGGAGCGCATGCAAGAAAAAATTTGCAAAGATCGCTAGGAGCAAAATTAAAATTAAAAAAGATTGTATCTTCAGCAATAAGTTCAAAAGGTAAAAAAAGATGTGAATTTATTTTTCAAATAGAAAACGAAAGTAAGAAATAAAAATACCCAACGCTATTTTTTGACTAAAGTTTCAGGTTTAAAAACTTTAATTCGCAGTATAAATAGGACTGATAAAATAATTAAAACGCTTATTATTTGTGAGGTTGATAAAAAAAACCATATTCCTCTGGTTGTATCTCCGCGCAGATACTCTATAAAAAATCTTCCTGCCGGATATATTAGCAAATATATATATAATAACTTATTTTTGAATTTATCTTTTATCAAAAGATAGTTAAGATAAAAAAATAAGATCAAACAAAAAAGTGATTCTAATAACTGTACAGGGAAACGCGTTATATCAATATTTTCTGTTAATGTATGCTCGTGATATTTAAAACCGATTTTACTTTGTATCCCATAACAGCAGCCGGACAAAAAACA
>WQRN01000036.1 GCA_009786715.1 Treponema sp. | reverse complement strand
CCTTGATGGGAGAAGTATCCAAATTTAAGGTTGAGTAACAGTTTCGCTGCTTTTTATATATAAACAAGCCCCATGAGTACCGCAGAAATGAGGAGAAATACGGCATAGCCGATAAGCATCAGGGGGGTAAATAACGCTGCCATCGCCGCAAGCGGAGCGGGTCGCAGCGCGGGACCGACAAGAAAGAACGCAAGGGCTGTGCCTTTCCCTAATCCTATGGCAAGCAAAGATTGTACAAACGGGATGGCGCCGCCTCCGCAGGCGTTCATTGGTATTCCTACGATAGCGCCTGCAAGTATGGATTGAAGGCGGCCCATGTAAAGCGCTTCGTAGAAAAATCTTTGCGGCACAAAAACGCTTACGGCAGCTCCTAAAAATATTCCAATTAGTAAAAAAGGCGCAACGTATATAAAACTTTTATAGCAATTAATAAAATATTGTTTAACGGCAAAGGCTTTCTTTTCCCTGTTTTCTATTTGTCCGCCGCCGTCTTCATAAACTTTTATGTTTTTTCTGATCATAAATTTATCGGGAATAATTAAAGTTAACATTCCTACGGCGAAACTGAACGCAAAAACCGCGATGGTGCGGACAATTGCCATCTCCAGTCCTACGCCGCCTGCTGTCATAACAAAAAGCTGAGGGTTCATCAAAGATGACGCGGCGCAAAACGCGATGAGCGGCGCTACCCGCACCTTGCTTTTATAAAGTTCTATAACAATGGGAATAGTTCCATAAGTGCAAAGCGGCGATAAAATGCCTATGATGGAAGCGGATATAACGGCTTTAACGGGCGATTTTGACACCCACTTATAAATTATTTTTGTCCATGAAGCGAATTTTATCAACTCACCTAAAAATATTCCCGCAGCAAAATACGGAAAGAAACCGCTGAGCATATCCCAGCAAGTCTGGAAGAAGAATTGTATTGCCGCTAAAACCCACTGTTTGTCCAATGTTTATCTCTGGCTGATTATTTTACCGCTGTTACAGCCGCTTCTTTGTATGCCATATAATTGGTATAAGCGCGCACTTTTATAACATGGGAACCGCCGGCAATTGATGAAGCATCTATAACAATATTGCCGAAACTACCCCTCACACTTCTAATAAACGCATTGCCGATTAAAATATCGGCTTTAACAGTATTTGCCGAAACAGTCAGGCTTAAATTCAGGTTGTCTCCGATAAATTGCGCTGATGTAATTTCAACAGTAGGTTTCGCCAGCTGCTGTGATGATAATCTGGTAGAAGTAATACTGCCGCCAAGACCTGTAGTTATACTTCCATTAAAATTGACGCCTTCTCTTAAATCGTGAACTCTTTTATTCCCAATAACAGTTATATCCCTTGGATTACCGCGTACAGTTAATCTTTTATCTGCTTTTGAACCAACCTCGCGTCTATCAGTTAAATATTTTAAATGACCTACTTTAGTGTAATCAACTTTAATAATATTTGACATAACAACGTCTATCGCAAGACCGTCTCTTGAAGCGAGCATGCTGTTTAATTTCTTCAGAGCGGAAGCATCACCTGCGGGCGGAAGAGGCCCCTGGTCTACTCCCTGCAGCGCTTCCATAACCACAAAATCCGCGGGCATGACAGAATAATAATCGGCAATCCATTTGTGTAAACCATTAGACTCTGCGTGAGGTATTCTGTAATTACGGCCTATATCAGCAGCTGTATTTCCGTAAATCCTCGGCGGTGTTGCGCCTATTGAAATATTTTTAATTGCGCCTGTTGTACCGGCTGTAGTATGAAGTTTTAAAACAGGAATACAAATAAGCGCGTCCGCTTCATACATTCGTTTAACTACATAATAATTCCCCTGACCGTCATAACTTGTAAAACCGCCGGAGCTATGCGGCGCAGTAAAGGACGGATCGTCCAGTTGTATTTTTAAAATGTCATTAGGAAGTACAGCCGGAATCGAAGTCCAATAAGCTCCTCCAACGGCATCAAGAGTAAGAATCTCATTGACCGCAGTGAGATTACTCAGGGTATAGCCAACATTTGCATACTGAGTCGCAGTTACGCCTTTGCCTGAACTTTCCATAACCAGGATTTGACCCGCGCCCGAAGCGCCCTTTGCTCCGATAATTGTCCTTACATTTTCCGCGACAGCCTGCACAACACGCCAGTCTGTGACTATCCCGTTTGGAGCCGCCTGAGATGATGAATTCGACGCGCCTGCGGGAATTCTGGTTCCTCCAGGCCATGCCCAGCCGTAAACAGTAGTAATAATATTTGGCTTAAGAACAACCGTGTCGCCGAATTTTACTATTCCTTCAAGACCGCCCGCAAGCCTTATTGCTTCATCTACCAGAGCTTTTATGCTTGCGTAATTATGCTGAGCCACAGCCGTTGTTGACTGCACCAATGAAACAATTGAAGTTGTGTTATCGATTACAGGCGTTGGTATTTCCGATATATTTTCATTCGAGTATGTCTCATCCTCAACTTCGCTGCATACAGTGAAAATCATAAAAATAATAAGAGCTGCCAAGAACAGATATTTTTTCATATTATTTTCTCCTTATCGTCGCTTTATAATATTATTTTACAAGAGTCAATTTTGCAAATACACTCGCGTTCTGATACGCTACATTTTTATTATCGCCGGGGATAAACATACTGCCTATAAAATATTCGCGTTTATTTGAACTGCCGGCATTGCAATAGGCAACCGCAAAACCCATTTTTTTATTTTCAGTTAATCTTACATGCTGGTAACTTGCGCTGCCGGTAATGGGATAATTTTTATTATATATTTTCATTTCTACTTCCCATACATATGTATTAGAACCGTTGGCGTTATATCTATTTCCAATATTATAATTAACATGGTGATTGCGCGCTATATAACTATTTTTAAAAGGCGGATTATTATTTTGACCGGCAACATAATCCATTGCATGTACGCCGTCATAACTCATGTGATACGCAAACGCGGTATTATTATTCTCGTGCATACCGCCTAACCCGTCTTCGTTAATGAATAACTCAAGACAGTCATCGTTATATATCTGATTATACGGATCCGCCAATCTTGTAAGACTTAAATATGTATCTTTTATTTCCACCAAATAATAAAGCCTGTTTTCTGTCCATACAATTTTAAATCTTCCCGAATATGTCCCCGCCGGAGGAGAAGCAAAATTTAATGAATTGTTATCTCCTCCGCTAAGCCACATCTGGTCAATAGACCTCCACTCGGCTTTTTCCCATGCCTCATCATCACCTACGCCGTCAATTACCGGAGCTGTACCGGCAAAATATGCTGTGTAATCATATTGATCTGAAACGGTGTCGGGAGTGGAATCGCAGGCCGTGAAACAAATACATAATACCGAAATCATCAGAAAAATCAATTTCATTATTTAATTATATAATACAACTACATACATGACAACATGAGATATCAGATTCTATTGACACAACCTCATAAATTCTGTAGAGTGGTAGAACTTGGGGCTGTAGCTCAGTTGGCTAGAGCGCTTGAATGGCATTCAAGAGGTCAGGGGTTCAATTCCCCTTAGCTCCAAACATGTGGCATCCGAAAATGACAGATTTTGATGAACGCCTGAAGAAGCTTTTCGATGAAGTTGATTCTTACATCGAGGAACTCTACGGCGATAGATTCCCGTTGAACCCTGTACGTCCCGGCCGCGGAACGACTACAAATCCGGAGGCAGACGGTCTCTTCAATATAGGCGCTGATTTTACACCCGGTTTCACTTCAGAGCTTGGCCGCGGCTATATAATTAATATATTAATATCCACATTGGAAAAAGTTGACGAGAATGTGCGCCGCGAAATTTATGAAGCCGCAACTGAAAAAGTTAAAGAACTGCTGCCCATCCATTTTCCGGAACGTCAGCTTACTGTCAGACGGGACGGGAATCAATTTAAGATTCAAGGGGATTTTAGTTTAGGGAGCGCTTGAAAAAATGCGCAGACTTTACATATCTATTTATTAGTCTACAATTAGTTCATTCTCAGTAATTTCAGCAGAACCGTTATTATTATAACCTTCAACTTTCATCATGACTTCGTAAAGTCCTCCGGACATATCCAATCCGAGTTTGGCCCATTCTTCAAAATGTCTGGTAACAGAAATGGTTCCGCTTGTGCGTTTTGATGTGCGAACGCTTATGTATTGAATAAAGTCGTAACGGCCAGAACCTGCGATGGCAGGCTGCTGATACATATCCCGCGTGTATACATCATATGTTCCTTCACCGTCAATTGTGAAAGAACCTTTTTTGACACCGGAATTGCCGGGATGATAATTGCCTGCATAATTTTCAACTATGTAATATTCCATCAATGGATTTCTTGTCCAGCCGTAAACGCTAAGATAAGAGATTCCCGAAGTGCCGGGGTAATATTTGGCGTTGTATTTAATAGAGAAATTTCCGTATGTTGTATGAGGATTGGCGGCGTTATATCTTTTACCGCTGCGAAATAATACATTTCCGCCGCCGCCCCATTCGCATTTAAAAGTGCCGCCTTCTCCAAGCGTCATTTTTCCGAAAACATTGTTATGACTTTTCCACAACTCATAATCATAACCGTCTTCATTGGTTCCTCTTTCGTTTGAGTCAAGGATATCACCGTTAAATACTGACCTTTCAACTCCCTGACAGCCATTTACCATAAATCCTATTATTACGGCAAATATGACAATGCATATCAATTTATTTTTTTTCATTGTGAATACTCCTTTTATATCAATTGTATAAGGAGAATAGGAATTATTTCTACTCCCCCAACGCCTCTTCAATAGCTTTTCCAAGCGCTATTTCCATCAAATCCTCTGAGGGTTCGGTGATGTGGCCGAGTCTTTTTAAACCTTCAACAAGAGAACGGGCGGAGGTGATGTCAGTTTTTGCCTGTTTGTACACCTCGTCCCATGAAAATTTAACGCGAGCTACTCCCTCACTGATTGCCTGCTGAGCTACATCGGCAGCTTCGCGGGCGAAAACATCGGTTTCTTCCATGCTCGCGATAATATTGTCGGGATTGATGCCGCGTTTTTCAGAAAAATCGGCAATGGAATGCGCACAGCGGATTGCCATACCATCGGTTATTTTTTTTGCGCGTACCAATAACGCGCCTTTAAGCAAACCGGGAAAGCAGACAGAGTTATTTACTTGATTTGGAAAATCGCCCCGACCGGTTGCAACAATGAAGGCGCCTTCTTCTTTCGCGGCATAGGGCCAAATTTCCGGCACCGGATTAGCGCAGACAAACACAATTGCTTTGTCCGCCATACCGCGGATCCATTCGCGCTTTACAGTATCAGGACCGGGACTCGAAAGCGCTATAAGCACGTCGGCGCCTTTTAAAGCTTCACCGACAGCGTTTATTTTACCGGGATTTGTTTTCTCGCAGAGTTCCCATTTGCGGTAATTTCGTTTATCGTTTTTTATATCATCTCTGCCTGAGTGCAAACTTCCTTTAGTGTCAAAAATTATCATATTTGCTGGATCGCCGCCGTCGCTAAGAATTAAACGCGCGACGGTAGTATTGGATGACCCTGCGCCTAAAAGAACAATTTTTGCGCTGCCGATTTCTTTTTCCGCGAGTTTCAGAGCGTTGATGAGTCCCGCAAGCGTAACGCAGGCAGTGCCTTGCGCATCGTCATGCCAAACAGGAATGTCGCAGGTTTCTCTCAGATCGTCTAACACTTTGAAACAGTTGGGCTGACTTATATCTTCAAGATTGATCGCTCCGAAGCTGTGTTGAACCATTTTTACAAATTCAATTATCTTATTTGGATCATTTTTTCCGTCCGATCCCCTTGAGTCAATGCACAGAGCTACAGCGTCTACTCCGCCTAAATATTTCATGAGCATTGCCTTGCCTTCCATTACGCCAAGACCGCCTGACGGCGTACAATCGCCGTCACCCAGCACTCTAGTTGAATCTGAAACCACCGCGACCAGATTTCCGCGGTTGGACAGCGCAAAAGACGCGTCATTGTTGTCCCGAATCGTTGTGGAAACTTTTGATACGCCGGGGGTATACCAGACATTAAACCAGTTAAGACCGTAGATGCCGCATTTTGGAATAGTCTGCATTTTACCGCCGTAAAAGCGGTGCGCTTCGATTGAAAGGTATTTTAAGAAAAATGTTTTAGCTCTGGCTTTTTGCTCTTCGCTGAAATCAGCGGGAAAAAGGCCGTCTAAATTTTTCAATTGAAGATCAATTTTCATATAAAGATTCCTTAAAAATTAAACTCGTAAGAATCCAATTTGTATTCTTCTTTCAGAGTTTTAATGGTTTTCATAAGACTGTCGTTCAAAGGTACGCCGGTTTTTTTCCGATCAAGATACGCAAGGTATTCTTTTTCGCCGGCTGTGTATATCCTCTGCTCGCCGGGCGCTTTTCTTGAGTTACGCAATTCACGCAGAATATCGCCTGTTGTTTTTTTGAATTTATCCAACTCAACAAAAGCG
Source organism: Treponema sp. (assembly GCA_009786715.1). The sequence continues at coordinate 8,268 of WQRN01000036.1, read as the reverse complement.
CTGATATCAATCGCGATAAAAAAGTGTCCAAGATGATAGGGAATTTTTTTACCGTCGGCGTCAAAACCGTTCAGGGCTTTCAGGAATTGTCCCTGCTGGAGCGCGGCGCTTAATATCTCGACAATTGTCGCGTAACCATAACCTTTGTAACCCGCAGTGTCCTCGCCTAAGCCGCCAAGCGGCGCAAGAGCGGATGTTCCTTTAGTAAGCCCTGCAAGAGCTTTGGAGGGATCTGTCTCACTGCCGCCGTCATCATTAATCACCCAGCCTTCTGGCATTGTTTTTCCGATTCTTTCATAATGTTCGATTTTTCCGCGCTGTGAAACAGAAGTGGCGCAATCAAGTATGAAAGGAAAATCTTCATCCGAAGGCATACCAACTGTTAATGGATTGGTACCAAGCATATTTTCAATTCCAAAAGTGGGCGCAATGGAAGGACGGGCATTAGTGCCTGTAATGCCGATCATTCCGGCTTTAACCGCCATACTCGCGTAATATCCTGCAATACCGTAATGAGTAGAATTACGCACGACTACCATGCCAAGCCCGTGTTGTTTCGCCTTATCAATCGCCATCTGCATTGATCTTTTTCCGATAACCTGCCCCATGCCGTCATGACCGTCAACCACAGCAGTCGCAAGATGATCTTTGACAATCTCAAATTGAGTAACCGGATTCTGGATGCCGTCTTTAATTCTGTCGATATAAATCGGTTTAAATCTGCCCACGCCGTGAGAATCAATGCCGCGTTTATCCGATTCAATCAATACATCAGCGCAGATTGCCGCATCTTCAGACGGAACTCCAACTTTCATAAAAACATCTTTCATAAAAGATTCCATTTTTTCAAAACTTTCATATTTCACATTCACCGCCATATTAGGCCTCCTGTTTTAAATATAAGCAACATTTTCTAATTCATTATTTTCTTTTGATTTAATCATTGTCTGATTTTAAGTTTCTGTCAATTATATTCCACCGTAATTAATAATTCGGCAATTTCGGTAATTTTGTTTTCGTATATTGGAATGATACGGAGGTACTTTATGTACGAAAAATATTCAGGTAAGAAAAAATTTGATGCCGCACATGTTTTTATTATTTCTGCGATTTTACTGATAATCGGAGGATTCATCGGTATGCTGGTTCATACCAGCGGCGGAAAAGTAAAAATTCACGACATCAAATTCGTTACCGTAGACGGAGCTGAAATGAGGGCGCTGTTATACGTGCCGAAAAGCGCGGTTGTTTCTAATCCCGCGCCTGTTGTCATTTCATGTCATGGTTATAATAACACATCAGAAGTGCAGGATCTTAACTGTGTAGAACTTTCAAAACGGGGATTTATTGTAATGTCCATCGACGCTTACGGTCATGGTCATTCAAATTTTCCGGATGAGCGAATTAATCCTATAGTCGGAGATATGGGAACCTATGCAGCGTTACAATACATCGGAACGCTTCCCTATGCGGATACAGAAAGAGTCGGCATGGTGGGACATTCGATGGGAGGAACTACAATTCAGCTTGGAGCAGTCCGCGCGTGGAAAGAACGCGAAAACAATCCGTCTATTGTCGTACCAACCGCGGTGCTTCCCACTTCGCAGTCATTTACATTAGACAGCGACGGCAATTCAATACTCGCTCCCTATCCTGTTAATCTCGGCTCAGTTTTCGGACAATTTGACGAATGGGCATTGGGAATGTGGGGAACGGTAAAAGGAAGCGACGCTAACAAAACCGCTGTCGCAAAAGCCGGGATGGGTTTTAATGATTTTAAATATGACACTTACTATGAATATATTTCCCAGTCAGCCATCGACAGAGCAAGCGCGGTAAACGCCGCGAGTCATGGTCAGTTACGTGTCATTTATCAGCCGCCTCACACGCACCCGGTGATTCATTTCAGCTCACGGGCAGTCGGCAATGTTGTTGATTTTTTTGATATAACCTTAACCGGAGGAAAATTAGCTTCTCAGCCGCAGCAGAGCTGGTTCGGCAAACAGCTGGGAACAGGAATTTCACTGATTGCCTTTTTTATCTTTATTACATCATTCGGATTATTGCTGTTAAAAACAAATTATTTCAGCGCGATAAAACAGCCTGAACCGGACGGACTTACCTCTATTACCGATGGAACAAGCAGAATACGTTATTGGATTATTTACATTATCGGCTTACTGCCGGCGCCGCTCTTGTATAACTGGCTTGTTGGTTATCCAATCGATATTGTTTCGATGGGACGAACAGTTCCGATTCCAGTACCCGCGAATATTGTATTTCCAATGCCTGCTGTTAATGGAATTTTTGTTTTGAATTTTTTCGTCGGAGTGATCATTACTATCCTTTACCTTGTTGTATTCAATTCTTTTGCGGTAAAAGCAGGCTGTACTTTTAATAATACAGGGCTTAAACTTTCAGGAAACAAAATATTCCGTTCCGCGGTTTTGGCGGCAACTGTTTTTGCGGCAGGTTATTTCCTTCTCTGTCTGTGCGATGGTTTATTCAAAACAGATTTCCGCTTCTTTACTTTGAGCATTAAAACATTAAGCGCGGAAAAATGGGCTATCTTCCTGCGTTATCTTCCCAGCTTCCTCTTCCTGTTCCTGGTAACGGGCGTTAGTCAAAATACATTTACGCGAATCAACAATCAGAAAGGCTGGGTGAATATGCTTCTTATAATCTTCTCCAGTTTCGGCGGACTTTTGGTTCTGCACCTGATCGATTATATCTCGCTGAAAAACACCGGCGTAAAAGTATTCCAGTTTGTGCCGTACCCTGAAAAAACGACAGCAGCTCTCGCAGGCGTTCTGTTGTGGGGACTGCTCTTTATTCTACCAGTCGCGGCGGCAATTTCGCGGATTTTCTTCAAAGCCACAGGCTCTGTCTGGACAGGCGCTTTTATCAATTCGTTAATCGTCACTTTGTTTGCCATATCCAATACGGTTATAGCGGCAAGGGGCGTTATTTAAAAAAGAAAAGGGGAAGCCTCCTGACTTCAAGGCTTCCCCGCTTTTTTCATTTCTTATTAATGATTATAAACGATGGTTGTTGACAAACTGACTTTTGTACCCAACAATTATTTTAGTAACAAGAATCAGGAGGAGTTTATGGCCATCAGAGAATTAATCGAAAATACATTGAAAAAAGGCGAGGGTGTTTTTCGCCTGAATCCGAATTTTATTCCGCGTCCCTTCGGGATTGAGGGTAGACGACTGAGGCTTCATCCTGATGATTACTTTGCCTACGGCCTTCAGAGAGGATCGATTAAAGAGCGATGGATGGCTTCTACAAACATCGCTCAGAACGGCCCGCTTGCAGGTCCCACCGAGGGATTAAGTTTTGTCGCGGTTGATTACGGCAGCGATGAAAAATTCAGTTTAAAAGAAGCGATCGAAATATTTGGAGCGGACATCATCGGAAAAGAGTTGATGGATAAGTACAAAGGCTTTCCGGTATTTTCAAAATTCTATGATTTAAAAACACCTCTCTTTCATCATCTGCATTTAGATATGGAAGCCGCCGCAAGAGTCGGTAAACTTGGAAAGCCTGAATGTTATTATTTCCCGCATCAATTCGCGAGCCACACAGGTGAAATAAACGCGACATATTTCGGCTATGACCCCGATACAAAGCCGGAAGAAGTAAAACAGCGCCTTCGCGATTACAACAAAGGCGATACGCGTATAACGGAACTTTCACGCGCGTGGAGGATAGAGCTTGGTTCAGGCTGGTACTCTCCCGCAGGCGTAATTCACGCACCTGGTTCTGTAATGACTTATGAATTAAACTGGAACGGTGATGTAAACTCTGTTCACGAAAATGTTGTGTCAGGCGTAACTTATCCGCGTGAATTTATGAACGGTGAATGTCCAGCTGATAGAAAAGACGACATCGATTATATTTTCAGTTTACTTGACTGGGAAAAAAACACAGACCCGCATTATAAAAAACGCTTCGGCCGCCCTCCCGTCACAATTGTGAAAAACGTTGATTACGAAGAAAAGTGGATCTCTTACGCGAACGAAGGCTACTTCAGCGCGAAAGAGTTATCTATTAATCCGGGAAAGAGCGTAACATTAAAAGAGCCTGCCGCATACAGCGTAATTTTTATACAGGGACACGGTAAATTCGGTGCGTATCATTGTGAGGCGCCGGGCATGCTTCGCTTTGGTCAGCAGAGCGCAGATGAATTCTTTGTATCTGAAGACGCAGCGAAAAAGGGAATTGTTATTACAAACACGAGTCCCGTTGAACCGCTTGTGTTGATTAAAGGGTTTGGACCGAATAATACAGAGGCGCCGAAGAGTAATTAATTTATTTCCCCTCCGTCTTATCCTCAAAAAATTCAAATGCTTCTTTGTCGGTGTATTTGTTATGCACAATTTTTCCGATGGCGTCTGCCATTGCGACAGGGTGGCGGCTTTGGAAAATATTTCTGCCCATATCAAGACCTCTGGCTCCGCCTTGAATCGATTTGTACGCCATTGATAAAGCGTCTTTTTCGAAAAGTTTTTTTCCGCCTGCTACAACTATCGGAACAGGACATGCGGCGACAACATCTTCAAAATCATCACAGTAGTATGTCTTTACTATATTCGCGCCGACTTCAGCGACAATACGCGTTGCCAATTTAAAATACTGGCTTGTTCTTTCCATATTTTTACCGACAGCGATAACGCCAAGAGTGGGTATACTATAACTATTGCCGGCGTTTATCACTTTGGAAAGATTATTAATGCTTAAAAGCTGTCCTCTGGCTCCTATAAAGGTCTGCACAGCCAAACAGTCAGCATTCATTCTGATTGCGTCTTCTATGTCAACAGAAACAATTTCTCGGCTTAGATCATCATTCACCATAGATGAACCTGCGGAAACGCGAAGGGCAATGCCTTTTCTGAAATTTGGTTTTACGCAAGTTCGCAGCGCACCTCTTGTCGCCATAAGTACGTCAACATGATCTATCAGCTGGGGGATGAGAAGATCAAGCCGTTCAAGACCGGATACTGAACCCATAAAATAACCGTGATCAAAAGCAAACATTACGGTATTGCCGCTCTTGGGATTAAAAATATTTGTCAGGTGTTTTTTCATTCCCCAATCAAGATTCGCAGCTCCCTTTACATGGAAATTTCCATTCGTCTTAAACGGAACATCGGTATAATAATTTTTTTCGATTTTAATTCCTTCTTTATCGGCCATATTATTCCTCCTTAAAAAATCCTTTACACATTATAATATGTAAATGTATACTTAGTATATGCTAATAAAACAGCATTTATTATCAGCGGAGGAAAAATGTCTGAATATCTGATGGCAATTGACGCGGGAACCGGCAGTGTCAGAGCGGTTATTTTTGATATTCGAGGCAATCAAATGGGATGTGTCCAAAAAGAATGGAAACATTCGGAAGACCATGCGTATCCCGGCAGCATGAATTTTGACTGGACAGTTAATTGGAAACTTACCTGTTCATGCATAAAAGAAGTTCTGTCTGAAACCGGAATTGACGAAAAAAATATCGCGGCTGTATCTACAACTTGTATGAGGGAAGGAATTGTCCTATACAATGCGAATGGCGAAGAACTCTGGGCGTGCGCAAATGTTGACGCGAGAGCTAAAGATGAAGTAACGCAGCTCAAGCAGATAGATCCGAATCTTGAAAAAGAACTGTATTTAAAATCAGGGCAGACGTTCGCCCTTGGCGCATTGCCGCGCCTGCTGTGGGTAAAAAATAAATTGCCTGATGTATATAAAAAAACCGCAAAAATCGGCATGATTAACGACTGGATTATATTCCGTCTTTCAGGCGTGCTTGCGGTAGAGCCAAGCAATGGCTCAACAACAGGGCTTTTCAATCTTAAAACAAGAAACTGGGATATTGATATTGCGCGCCGCTGCGGTATTAGAGACGATATTTTCCCCGATGTAAAAGAATGCGGAACAATTGCTGCTAAAGTTTCCAAAGAAGGAGCGCGGCAAAGCGGCTTGGCTGAAGGTACGCCTCTTGTCACAGGCGGCGGAGACTGCCAGCTAGGAACAATCGGCGTTGGAGTTGTTGAAGAAGGCGAGGCGGTTGTTTTCGGCGGCAGTTTTTGGCAGTACGAGTTTAATACAAGTTCAGCGGATTGTTCTCCAAAATGCGATGTACGCGTTAACTGTCATGCCATAGAAAACATGTGGCAATATGAAGCGCTCGCCTTTAATCCCGGACTTGTTATGCGATGGTTCAGAGACGCGTTTTGCGCCGAAGAAATACGTCTTGCCTCGGAACAAAGTACAGATCCTTACGCTCTATTGGACAAAGCGGCTCTTTCAATTCCTGCAGGCAGTTATGGTTTGATATGTGCTTTTTCAGATGTGATGAATTATATAAACTGGAAACACGCGTCTCCGGCATTTTTAAATTTTGAACTTGATCCGGATAAATTTAACAAAGCCTGTTTCTATCGCGCCATAATGGAAAATGCGTGTCTTGTTACATTGGGGCATCTGCATCTGGTACATGAAGCGACAGGAAAAAAACCGGAAAAAATTATATTCGCCGGAGGAGCGGCAAAGAGTTTTCTATGGCCGCAGATACTCGCTGATGTTCTCGGTATTCCGGTACACGTTCCGGTTGTAAAAGAAGCAACCGCTCTTGGAGCGGCAATAATAGCAGGTAAAGCTCTTGGTTTATATCCAAGCATAAAAGACGCAGCCCGCTCTTTGGTGAAAATTGAAAAAATATTTTCACCCAACAAAGAAAACCGCGATGTATATGACAAAGCGTATCAAAACTGGCAAGCGGCATATAACCCGCTATTAATGTTAAGTGATGATGGAGTTACCAAGCATATGTGGGCTGCGCCCGGATTATAATTTTAGGAGAAAAAAATGTTTATAATCGATGAAAAAGACAAAGAATTCCGTTTCGGCGATTCAGGCCCAAAATATTTAATGCAGGGTCCTCGCATGAATTTTGCGCTTGTGCAATTTATGCCGGGTCAGGATTTTCAGGCGCATTACCATGAAGTAATGGAAGAAAACTTTTTTGTTCTTGAAGGAACGGTTACCATTTATGTTGACGGAACGCCGCATGAACTTCATGCAGGACAGTTTATTCACATTGAACCGCGAGAGGTTCATTATGTCGCGAACAAATCTTCATCTATTGTGCGCATGACTGCCGCATTGGCGCCGTTTAAAGACGGTGATAAAGTTGAAGTAGAGAATCCCAAATAAATATTCGGAGAAAAATATATGAAAACACAAAACTATAAAATAACAAGCTCTCAGACTGTTTCATTCAATAACAACGCATTGGTTTGCGTCGGAACAGGACGTATGAATCTCGCACTCAGGCTGGAATACCACGAACAGTTAAAAAAAGTGCAGAATGAAATCGGCTTTTCGTACATCCGCGGGCACGGGCTTTTTTGCGACGACATGGGTATTTATCACACTTATAAACGGGATGATGAAGAAAAAATTGAATACAACTTTAGATACGTTGATATGGTTTTTGACGATTACCTTTCTTTGGGTTTAAAACCATTTGTTGAACTTGGGTTTATGCCCTACAAACTTGCGTCAGGCGATCAAACTATTTTTTACTGGAAAGGAAACGTTACCCCTCCTTCAGATTATAACAAATGGGCTGCGTTAGTCGAAGCGACAATCAACCACTGGATTGAACGATACGGCATAGACGAAGTCGCTTCATGGCCTTTTGAAGTTTGGAACGAGCCTAACCTTCGCGGTTTTTGGAAAGACGCCGATATGAAGGAGTACTTTAAACTTTACGAAGTAACTGCCAAAGCAGTAAAAAAAAGCAGCCCGCGCCTTCGCATAGGAGGGCCTGCGATTTGCGGTGTCGATGATGAACGCTGGCTTAAATGCTTCTTAGAATTCTGTTCAAAAAATAAAGCGCCTTTGGATTTTGTTACACGGCACGCCTATGCTACGGAAATGCCTGAAGCGGATGGGCATTATGTTTATCAGAAACTAAGATCGCCGAAAGATGTAATTTCGGAATTAAGAATCAGCCGGAATATAATCGACAGTTTCCCAGAATACAAGAGTATTGAAATGCACATAACGGAGTTTAACACTTCATATTCTCCTATAAATCCGATTCACGATACGAATCTGAACGCCGCGTACACAGCGCGCCTGTTATGCGAATTGGGAGATGTCTGCGCTTCATATTCATACTGGACATTCGGCGATGTTTTTGAAGAATCAGGCGTTGCGTTTACTCCGTTCTCAGGGTGTTTCGGGCTTTTA
>WQRN01000035.1 GCA_009786715.1 Treponema sp. | reverse complement strand
CCGTCGGGCTGCGCAATTTCAGGAATTATCAACAAGTCCGGAAAGCGCGTAAGCGGCGAGGCGATTATCAATTCCATTTCTGTGATGCACGACCGTTCAAATGGTCTGGGCGGCGGCTTTGCGGCTTATGGGATTTATCCTGAGTATAAAGATTTTTACGCCTTGCATGTTTTTTACGATTCAACATCCGCAAAAAAAGAATGCGAAGAATTTCTTGAAAGACATTTCGATATAATTAACCTTTCTAAAATACCTGTTCGTAAAATTAAAGAAATAACAGACGAGCCTTTAATCTGGCGCTACTTTGTTACGCCTCTGCCTACAAAACTTGCGGAAAGCCAGCTCGATGAGCGCGAATTTACCGTAAAGTGCGTGTTCCGTGTAAACACAAGAATTGACGGCGCTTATGTTTTTTCCAGCGGCAAGGATATGGGTTGTTTTAAAGCGGTTGGTTTCCCAGAGGATGTCGGGCGTTTTTACAAGCTAGAAGAATACGAGGGCTGGTGTTTTACAGCCCATGGACGTTACCCGACAAATACTCCGGGCTGGTGGGGCGGCGCGCATCCTTTTTCTCTTCTTGATTATACAGTTGTGCATAACGGCGAAATTTCTTCCTACGACGCGAACCGCCGCGCTATCGAAATGTACGGTTACAAATGCACCCTTCAGACAGATACCGAAGTTATCACATATATTATTGATTATCTTCACAGAAAAGTCGGGCTGACTTTTAAAGAGATTGCGTCGGTTATCGCGGCTCCGTTCTGGCAGACAATCGGACGGATGTCCGAAGAAGACAAGGCGGCGCATGAATATTTGCGCGTAATGTTCGCGGATCAGCTTATCACAGGACCTTTTTCCATTCTTGTCGGTTTTGATAACGGCGTAAAAGAACGGGGTTTAATGGCTTTGAACGACAGGTTAAAACTGCGCAGCATGGTAATCGGTGAAAAAGACAATACGGTTTACATGGCAAGTGAAGAAGCGGCTATTCGCATAATCGAGCCGAATCTGGATAATGTGTGGGCGCCCAAGGGCGGACAGCCCGTTATTGTTCAATTGGACAGTGAGTAAGGCAGAGGAGTTTTAAATAATGGCTATTAATTATATTTATCCTGATTATGAAATAAAAAGAAATTACGATAAATGTATTTCATGCCGCGCCTGTGAAAGACAGTGCGCGAATGAAGCGCATGAATTTCTTGAAGACAATAATAAAATGGTTTGCAACGACGCAAAGTGCGTAAATTGCCATCGCTGTGTTTCGCTTTGCCCGACACGAGCTCTTAAAATCGTAAAGAGTGATAACACTTATAAAGAGAATGTAAACTGGAGCGGAAAAACCATAAACGAAATTTACCGTCAGGCGGACAGCGGGGGCGTCCTGCTTTCCAGCATGGGAAACCCGGAAGATTTTCCAATCTACTTTAATAAAATTCTTTTAAACGCTTCTCAGGTAACAAACCCTTCGATAGACCCTCTCCGTGAGCCGATGGAAACAAAGGTCTCGTTAGGCGCAAAGCCGCTGCGTATTGAACGCGCGGAAAACGGCAGGCTGATTAACAACCTGCCGCCGCGGCTTTCACTTTCCATGCCGATAATGTTTTCCGCCATGAGTTACGGCTCCATCAGTTACAACGCGCACGAAAGCCTTGCGCGCGCGGCAGAGGAACTCGGCATTCTTTACAATACAGGTGAAGGCGGCTTGCACGAAGATTTTTACCGTTACGGAAAAAATACAATCGTGCAGGTTGCGTCGGGACGTTTCGGCGTTCATCCTCAATATTTAAACGCGGGCGCCGCGATCGAAATTAAAATGGGGCAGGGCGCAAAACCAGGTATCGGCGGACATTTGCCGGGTAAAAAAATTGTAGACGACATATCACGCACAAGAATGATCCCCGAAGGCAGCGACGCGATTTCGCCCGCTCCTCACCATGACATTTATTCAATAGAAGATTTACGCCAGCTTGTTTTTTCGTTAAAAGAAGCGGTTGAATACAAGAAGCCCGTGATCGTAAAAGTCGCGGCAGTACACAATGTCGCGGCAATCGCAAGCGGCATCGCGCGAAGCGGCGCCGACATTATTTCCATCGACGGCTTCCGCGGCGGCACAGGGGCGGCGCCCACACGCATCCGCGACAATGTCGGCATCCCGATTGAACTTGCGCTTGCCAGCGTTGACAAACGCCTTCGCGATGAAGGCATCCGCGACAATGTATCGCTTGTTGTCGGCGGCAGTATCCACTCAAGCGCGGATGTTGTTAAAGCTGTCGCGCTCGGCGCGGATTGCGTTTATATCGCGACAAGCGCCCTTCTCGCGCTCGGCTGCCATTTGTGCCGAAGCTGTCACGGCGGCAAATGCAACTGGGGCATCGCGACGCAGGTTCCCGAACTTACAAAGAGGTTAAACCCGGATGTCGGCTATAAACGGCTTGTTAATCTTTTGACGGCGTGGCAGCACGAGATAAAAGAAATGATGGGCGGCATGGGAATAAACTCTATAGAAAGTTTGAAAGGCAACAGAGCAATGCTCCGCGGCGTCGGCTTAAATGAAAAAGAACTTGAGATTTTAGGAATCAAACACGCAGGCGAGTGATAAAAATTATTTTTCGGTTATATCGGTATAACCAACAACTTCGCATCCTTTATCGGTAAAAAGTTTTTTGGTTCCTTCTTCGCTTTTCTTGGTTCCGCTGCTTGTTGATACCAGTATAATTTCTATCTTTTTACCTGACGGAATGGCTTCAACAATGTTATTAAATGCTGGTGCAGGATGGCTAGCCCAAACAGGCGCCATTATAATAATTTGCTCATAATTATTTAAATCAGCGGCAATCGGTTTTATCTTAGCGGTTTTCCTTTTTATCGCGCCCGGAGCGCCGATGAAGAATGAACCTATTAAAGAGATTTTCTTTTCTTCGGTTATTTCTTCAATATCGGCGCCAATTTCACCTGCTTTTTTTACCGCAAGCGCCTTTGTTTTACCTGACCAGGAATAGTATAGAATAATCGTTTTCATAATAATTTTCTCCATAATAGTATTTGATTTGATTATAATGGATGAATTAATATTGGTATAGAGTGAATTATTACATTAAATTCTTAGCCAGCCAGAACAAAGATAAATAATATTTTTTATACAAAACAAACGGTTAATGTCCGCGCCTGTCTATGGAGGAAAATATAAGACAGGCGCGGAGAGTAATTAATCTAAAATTGACCTTTGTAGCCTGAGGCTTCAATTGCGGCGCGGGTAGCAAGGCTTAGTTTTGGGCAATATTGAAAAGCGCCGTTATTGGGGTCTTCAACAACACAATTGCTTTGCTCCCCTTTATAAATTTCTACAGCATGAAAAAGCGCCATAATGGATTTTCTTCCTGTGTAGTCCAACTTTCCCACAGGAACAGCATCTACCATCCATGCAGTATATGTTATTTGTTCTGATGGCAGTTTTACTTCGGATAACTCACTGCAACTATTAAATGCATTCATGCCTATTGTTTTAATACTTTTTGGTATAGTAACAGATTTCAATTTTTTACTTCCGCTAAAAGCTTGATCGGCAATGTGGGTTACTCCTTCCGGTATTACAATTGATGTTATGCTGGAATTAACAAATCCGCCAAGATATGTTAGATTTTTCGGCAGTTTAATAGATTTTAATGCTTCGCAATTTAAAAAAACCCATCCGTCAATGAATGTAACTGAATCTGGAATAATAACGGCAGTAATACGATCTGTTCTTCCGCTTGTTTTATTGTGTCGTAAATCAGGTTTGTATTTATTTTTTCTTGCGTCTGCCTTTAATTCATCAATTCTTTTTTCTGTTAATTCTCCGAATATTGTACCTAAATTTGGACCATACGCTTCATCAATATTACCAAGCGCAACTACCGGAATATTCTCTATTTTTGCCGGTATTACCACTTTACCGCCTTTTGTCCCAATGTATTCCAAAATTTTTATGCCGCTTTTATCTTTTGTCAGCTCATATTTAAAATTTTTCGTAGCATTTGTACTGTTGACATTACCCCCTCCGCCTCCGCAAGCCGCCAATGACAGCCCGAATGCCGCAATTAATAAAACCGCGGCTCCTTTTAAATAATTTTTATTTTTCATAATCAACCCTTTTTTGCCGCATGAGCGGCGATTTTAATCGTCGAACCTTTAGTTCGCGGATTCCGCAACGCGGAAGTTATAACTCCTTTATTGAATTACGGGTTAATTCTAAGATTAAAAAAATGATCTGTCATGAGTAGTTACGCACGGTTTGGAGCTTTTCTACAATCGCTGCAGTTCGAGTCTTGAGCGTATGCCGGTCTTGTCATATACACAGCATATAATATTTTCTACAGTTCTTTGACTGATGCCAAGATGAGAAGCGATCTGGCTGTTTGATAGATTGTTTTTTATCAGACGCAGGATGTCAGTTTCACGCTTTGTTAAAAGACTAAATAGATTCGCGTTAGTATCTAATTTTGCTTGAATACATTCGTCGATGCAGGTTTCCCCGTCAAGGATTTTAAGAAGGTAATTCTCCAATTCGCGCTCGCTTCGCCGTTTACAGATATAACCTTGGATACCCATGCTTAAAGCGGCGGTGGCGTGCGCATAATCGTCATAAGCGGAATATACCGCGATAACCGGCATTTTAAATTCTTGCGTTTTAAGCCATGGAATAATATCAAGCCCCCAGCCGTTTTCAAGCTGAATGTCCAATAATAATAAATCAACAACAATTTGCGGATTGCTGGATTGATCTTTGTTATAAGGAGAAGATAAAAGTATTTTTGTGTCTTCGATATTGGCTGTCGCCCCTAATACTTTCCAGCGGCGTGTGCCTGAAAAATATGATACAAGCCCTCCGCGCATAACCGGGTGATCTTCAACAATAATGATATTCGGTAATTTATCCATTTGGCTGCTCTTCATTTAGATTGGAGGGTGTATATTCAATTCTCACCATTAATCCGTTTTCGCTTTCGCTGATAAAATCGACATTCGCGCCGATTATTGCCGCACGCTGGCGGATGCTTCTCATTCCCAACCCCTCATTTTCTGCGGACAGATTCTGTATGCCTACGCCGTCATCTGAAACACAGATTATAATATTTTCAAAAGAGCTTCGCGTATCCTTTCTAACCGTTAATGAAGAACGTTTAGCTTTGGAATGTTTCTCGATATTATTTAACGCTTCTTGAATCATACGGTAAAGATGAAGCTGGGTTTCAGCGCCAACTGCGGAAAAGTTAAAGTTTTCTTCGATAGAACAAGCGCACTCAATTCCTGACCGCCCGGAAAATTGCGCGCAAAGCATGGCAAGCGATTCTTTAAGAGAAAGGCGCGTAAAATCAGGCGGCATAAGATTTATGCAAATTAAACGTATGCTATCCGAAACCGACTCTCCGCGGACAAGCGGAAGAACTGTATCATGGAGTTCACGTGAAATACGGGCTCTTTCGATTTCCAACTCTTCAATAACTAGATAAGAAAACTCACGGCTAAGCTGTTCGCGTTTTCTTGTCTTTTTGATGCGCAGATATAGGTAGCACAACAGCAGCGTAAGAACAGTAATAGAAAATGTAAAGAGCCATACAAGACGGATATAAGATTCTATTCCGCCTGATGCAGCGGTATCATAAAGTGGCATATAATTATTTTATATGATACAATCGGATATGCGCAAGATAATAATATCGGCAGTAATTTGTATTACAGGTTCGTTCTTGAATATTACTTTTAATAAATTAAGTATACTTATAGGGTTTCCTCTGTATCTTGATACAACCCTTACAATTTCTGTCACTTTAACCTGCGGCGTGTTTTGGGGAACGCTTTGCGGAGTTCTTACTAATCTGATAGGATTTACTATTTTTGGACACGGCTGGGAAGGGNATTTATTTGTTATTTGCAATGCTGCTACGGCGATTATCACATGGCTTTTTATGCGGTTCTTCTCCAGCGAATTGAATCTAACACGGCAAATTTCCCAAAAGATAACGAAAAACGAATCTGTGAAATATAAAACAGTTTTTTTCAAAAGCAGCCTTTTAGATATGGTTATGGACAGAGTAGTAGTTTTGATAATTCTGTCTTTTGCCCTTTGTTTTGCAATTAGTTTTTTAGGCGGGCTTATAACGGCTGTGTCTGGAGAGTCAAGGTTTACGGCTCTATTCAGCGCGACTATGTTTAAAGGAGATACCCCTGTTTTAATAGCTGAAATTGTTTCGCGAATCCCTGTAAATACCATCGATAGATTAATTTCCACTTTCGGCGGTTACGCAATCGCGCTTGGTTTAAGGCGCTTAAAGCTTCCTTGACTAAGCTCGCTATTTCCTGTATAAATAAAATTGAACAGAGACTTATTTGTACGCGAATTTCAGGAGGGAAATAATGTCTGAGAAAGTGCTTTATGAAGGAAAATCGAAAGTTGTATGCGAAGGGCCGGATAACGATAGTTATATTATGCGCTACAAGGATACCGCTACGGCTTTTAACGGCGAAAAAAAAGAAGATCTTGCCGGTAAGGGAAAATTAAATTCCGCAATTTCAAACTTGATCTTTGAATATCTTATGAAAAACGGCATTGAAACTCATCTAATTAAAATTATTGATGATACTTCGGCTGTTGTTAAAAAAGCGGAAATCGTTATGGTGGAAGTTATCGTAAGAAACATCGCCGCCGGAAGTTTTTCCAAAAAGTACGGCGTTCCCGAAGGAACGGCTCTTAAAAATATTACCACCGAATTCAGCCTAAAGAGCGATGAACTCGGAGACCCGATGATAAACGACAGTCAGATAACAGCGATTGGTATTGCGACCAACGATGAACTTTCTTACATGAAGCAGCAGGCTTTAAAGGTGAACGAGCTTTTATGCGCGTTGTTTATAAAAATGGGAATTAAACTTGTAGATTTTAAACTTGAGTTTGGAAGAGCCGGCGGCAAAATTATTCTGTGCGATGAAATTTCACCGGATTCATGCAGGTTCTGGGATGCTAAAACAAACCAGAAACTTGATAAAGATGTTTTCCGCCGCGACCTCGGCGATGTGCTTGAAGGATACAGGGAAGTTTTAAAGAGGCTCTCTGAGGTTAAGAGTGTCTAAAGACGGATCTGATAAATACGAAAACCCGTTATGTAAAAGGTACGCCAGCAGTGAAATGCAGGCGATCTTCTCTGACAATTTTAAATTTTCAACATGGCGCAAATTGTGGATCGCTCTTGCGGAAAGTCAAAAAGAATTAGGCCTTAGCATAAGCGATGAACAAATCGCGGAAATGAAATCGCGCCAAAACGATATTGATTATGAAGCTGCAGCCAGATACGAAAAAGAAATCAGGCATGATGTTATGGCGCATATCAAAGCGTACGGCGATCAGTGTCCTAAGGCAATGCCGATTATACATCTTGGAGCTACTTCCTGTTATGTCGGTGACAACACCGATATTATCGTTCAGCGTGACGCGTTGATTCGCGTTAAGCGCCTTCTTGTAACCGCGCTTGATACGCTTTATAAATTTGCAAATGAGCATAAATCTCTGCCGTGCCTTGCCTTTACTCATTTTCAAGCGGCGCAGCCGACAACGGTTGGCAAACGCGCTTCGTTATGGATGCAGGATCTGCTTTTGGATCTTGAGCAGCTTGAGTTTTGTATCGGGAGTTTAAAACTTCTCGGCTGTAAAGGCACAACAGGCACCTGCGCAAGTTTTCTTTCCCTTTTCGACGGCGGCCATGAAAAAGTTAAAATGCTGGAAAAAAAGATCGCCGAAAAAATGGGGTTTGACAAAGTGTACGCCGTAAGCGGCCAAACCTATTCGCGCAAAGTGGATTACTACACGCTGTCCGTATTATCAGGTATTGCGCAGAGCGCTTACAAATTTTCTAACGACATCCGTCTTTTATCGCACTTGAAAGAAGTTGACGAACCTTTTGAATCGGGGCAGGTCGGCTCAAGCGCGATGGCGTACAAGCGTAACCCGATGCGAAGCGAGCGCATCGCATCCCTTGCGCGTTATGTAATGACAGACGCGCAAAATACAGCCCTTACCGCAAGCGCGCAATGGTTCGAGCGCACGCTGGACGATTCGGCGAATAAGCGCATTACAATCCCCGAAGCGTTCCTCGCCGTAGACGCCATCCTCATGCTGATGATAAACATTGCAGGCGGAATGACAGTTTATCCAAATGTAATAAAAAAACATTTAGATGAAGAACTTCCGTTTATGGCAACCGAAAATATTTTAATGCATTGCGTTAAGAAGGGCGGCGACAGACAGGCGCTTCATGAGCGAATCCGCGTGCACTCTGTGGAAGCCGGGAAAAAGATAAAGCTGGAAGGCGGAGAAAACAATTTGCTTGACTGTATCGCGAAAGACGCGGCCTTTGGCGTAACACGCGAAGAGTTAAACAGCCTGTTAGATGCCGGACAATTTACAGGAAGGGCGCAGCAGCAGACCGAAGAATTTCTGCTTGATGTTAGAAAGATTTTAGATGCGAATAAAGAGTTTTTAGGCGCAGACGCAAAAATAACTGTGTAAGGAGGTTTTTATGCTTACAGCAATAGTCGGTATTAACTGGGGCGATGAGGGCAAGGGCCGTATGGTCGATCTGCTGTCGGAAGGTTACGATATAATTTGCCGTTATCAGGGCGGCAATAACGCGGGGCACACGGTTGTAAACGATAAGGGAAAGTTCATTTTAAACCTCCTACCCTCAGGCATCCTGCGCGACGGCGTTACCAATGTTATGGGAAGCGGAATGGTGATCGACCTTGAACACCTTTGCGGCGAGATCGATAAATTAAGCGAAAAAGGCATAACCGTTACTCCCAAAAGTTTAATGATCAGCGACAAAGCTTTTATCTGCCTGCCGTATCACAAACAGCAGGATATTCTGGAGGAAGACAGGCTCGGAGATCAAAAGTACGGCTCTACAAAACGCGGTATAGCTCCCGTGTACGGCGACAAGTACATGAAGAAGGGTTTGCGTCTGCTTGATCTTTTATCGCAGGATACTCTCGAAAAAAAACTTGCGAACATTCTTTCGTGGAAAAATCAGATTTTAAAAGGTTACGGCGCGGATGATGCCGACAGTTCAAAAATTTTGGAATGGCTTCGCGGATACGGAAACAGACTTCTTCCTTTTATTTCTGATACAACGGAATTTTTAAATAACGCGGTAAACGGCGGAAAAAAAGTTTTATTTGAAGCGCAGTTAGGCGCTCTTCGTGATATTGATTTCGGCATCTATCCTTATACTACCTCTTCGCAAACGCTTGCGGCTTACGCGCCGATAGGAGCCGGTATACCCGGTAAAAAAATTGATTCTGTAATCGGAGTTATGAAAGCGTATTCAAGCTGCGTGGGCGAAGGCCCCTTCGCAGTTGAAATGTTCGGCGATGAAGGCGAAAAACTCCGCGCACAAGGCGCAGAGTACGGAGCAGCGACAGGCAGGCCGCGCAGAGTCGGCGCGTTTGATGTTGTCGCGAGCAAGTACGGAGTTATGATGCAGGGAGCAAGCGAGATCGCGCTAACAAAACTGGACGTGCTTTCCTATCTTGATAAAATTCCTGTCTGCACCGCTTATGAAATTGACGGCGTTAAGACCGACAAGTTTCCGTCCGGCGACAAACTTATTAAGGCAAAACCAGTGTATGAATATCTGGATGGTTTTAAATCCGATGTTTCAAAATGCCGCAAGGCTGAAGAGTTGCCCGAAGCGGCTGTTAAGTACATTCGTTATATCGAGAAAGCTGTCGGCTGCCCGATACGTTACGTATCTGTCGGCGCAGAACGCGATGAATATTTAAAACTGTAGATTAAAAAGGTATATACATGAAAAGAGTTTATGTTAACGAGAAATGGTGTCTCGGCTGCCATTTGTGCGAGTATTATTGCGCGTTCGCGGGAACTAACGAAAAGGACATGGCGCGCGCGTTAAAAGATATAAAAATCAGACCGAGGATTAAAATCGAGGAAAAGGACGGTGTCAGTTTCGCCGTTTCCTGCCGCCATTGCAAGGAACCGCTTTGCGTGAAGGGCTGCATCACCGGGGCGCTTACAATTTCTGAAGGCGTTATTACCGTTAATCAGGAAAGATGTGTTAGTTGTTTCACTTGCATTTTGAGCTGCCCTTACGGGGCAATTTCTCCTTCCGAAGACGGCGCAATTGATAAATGCGAACTATGCGTGAAAACTGTCGCCGGCGTTCCCGCTTGCGTAAGCGGCTGTCCAAATTGCGCGATTGTTTTTGAGGAAAGGAGCTGATTATGCCAACACAGTACGTAATAATCGGTAATTCAACAGCAGGTATCGGCGCGGTAGAAGGAATCCGCCAGATAGACAAGGAAGGTAAAATTACCGTTATCACCAATGAAGCGCATCATACATATTCGCGCCCACTCATTTCGTATTTGTTACTTGGAAAAGTAACAGAAGAATCCATGAAGTACCGCAGTAACAATTTTTACGCAGATAAAAATGTCACTCTTTTAACTAATACAACGGTAACAAAAATTTACGCTGAGAAAAATGAATTATCATTATCAAAAGGAAGCAACATTCATTACGACAGACTGCTTGTCGCAACAGGTTCATCTCCGTTTGTGCCGCCGTTTGACGGCCTGGATACTGTGAAAGATAAAACTACTTTCATGAGCCTTGACGATGCGCGCCTCCTTGACGAAATGCTTACAAAGAAAAAAAACGCGAAAGTTTTAATAATCGGCGCGGGTTTGATAGGGCTCAAATGCGCGGAAGGGATTGAAAAGAGAGTTTCTAAAATAACGGTTGTAGATCTTGCGCCGAGAATTTTATCAAGTATCCTTGACGAAGAAGGCGCAAAAATTGTTCAAAGCCATCTGGAAAGTAAAGGGATTGATTTTAAACTTGCAAGCAGCGTTAAAAAATTTGGAAAAAATTCCGCAATTTTTGAAAGCGGTGAAACTGCCGATTTTGATATACTTGTTCTTGCTGTCGGCGTGCGCCCGAATACATCGCTTTTAAAAGACATCGCAAATATCGATCGCGGCATTATCGTAAACAACAAATCAGAGACTACCGCAAAAGATATTTACGCTGCCGGAGACTGCACCCAAACGCTGGATGTTTCAAGCGGGCAGAATAAGATTATGGCGCTCCTTCCTAACGCCTATATGCAGGGTGAGTGCGCCGGTATAAACATGGCAAACAGCGACTCATCATTCGGCAAGGCAATACCCATGAACGCGATTGGATTTTTTGGTTTGCACATGATCACCGCGGGAAATTATGTTGGCGAGAATTTTGTTAAAAACGAAAACGGCAATTATAAAAAACTTTTCTACAGTGATAATAAGCTGAATGGTTACATCATAATTGGAAATGTTGATAAAGCCGGGATTTACACAAGCCTGATCCGCGAATGTACGCCGCTTGATTCAATTGATTTCGCTCTGGTTTGTGAAAAGCCCGGTCTCATGGCGTTTACAAAAGAAGTAAGAGCTGTAAAGCTGAGCGGTGCAAAGTAACATTTATAATTATTATGCCGCTCCTCTTTCAAAAACAGGAAGATCGTTATTAAAAAGAACGTCTCCTCTGAGTTCAAATGCCCCTTCAATGTTGCTGATGTAAATTCTGCCTTCCGCGACAGTATACGTCATTGGAAATTCCCTGGGGTTTGATATGTAAACACAATTTGTCTTATCGATAAATTCCATTGACATCCGTCCGCGGTACGGTTCGCACCAGCTTTCCCACTTTGTACCGATGAGTTGTTCTGCTTTAATAGCAGTTACTTCTTCGATATTTGTTACATCAATTGCTTTCATATGACCTCCATAATTTATTTATCTATATTCAAAAATATTAATATTTTATGCAGACGGCAAGAAAAAAACACATTTGCTCCCTCTTGACTAAACACTATATTTTTTATATAAATGAGCTTGAACAAGGGCGTTCATCAGGTGGCAAACGGCGATAATCGGCTTTTTGAGTTGATGACCGTCTTTTACCTTCTGATGAGCGCCTTTTTTTGGGGGAAAAATGAGCATTTTAGCGAAAAATCATCATTTTAAAGAGTTAAACGAACGAATTAAGGCCGCCGGAGCATATGTCCAGATCGATGACTGTTATGGTGAAAGATTTATCGGCAGCGCGTTAAAAGATAAAACACTCGTTATAAACGGAACGCCCGGTAACGCGCTTGGCTGTTATCTCGACGGCGCTGTGATTGAAGTGCACGGTAATGCGCAGGACGCAACCGGCGATACAATGAACGACGGAAAAATTATTATTCACGGGAATGCCGGCGACGCTCTTGGTTACGCCATGCGCGGAGGGAGCATTTTTGTTAAAGGCAACGCCGGTTACAGAACAGGTATTCACATGAAAGAGTATAAGGAAAAGAAACCTGTAATTGTGATCGGCGGCAAGGCGGGGAGTTTTCTCGGTGAATATCTTGCGGGAGGGTTAATTGTTGTGCTTGGTATTGGAGCGGAAAATGATCCGCAGCCTTCGGTTGCGCCTGTCGGTAATTTTACAGGAACTGGAATGCACGGCGGAAAAATTTTTATTAGGACGCAGAAAGATCTTGTAGCGCTTCCTGATCAGGTTGCAGTGGAAATTGCGTGCAAAGAAGATTTAATGGAAATTGAACCGTTTGTAAAAGAGTTCGCCGATCACTTTAAAATGGATTCCGCTTCTTTGTTAAAGGATCAATTTTTTGTTTTAAAACCTAACGCGAAAAATCCTTACAAGCAATTGTATACCGCAAATTAGAGGCTATTATGAAACTTCGTTTCATTTTCGATTATAGAGTGCGGTCTTTGACCGCACAAGGTTAAGGTTATCGTGTGCGGCATTATCGGCTATATCGGACAAAATGACGCTGTGGGAATTATTGTCGACGGTCTCAAAAAACTTGAGTATCGCGGCTATGATTCCGCCGGTATCGCAATTTTCGGACGCGATGGTTTTGATGTTATTAAACAAAAAGGCCGCTTAGCGATTCTGGAAGAGCGGATTGCCGATCGTCTGCTTGAAAATAAACCGCTTTCGGGAAATCTCGGCATCGGCCACACGCGCTGGGCGACTCACGGCGAACCTTCCGATATTAATTCTCATCCTCATGTCGGCAGTAAA
This sequence comes from Treponema sp., assembly GCA_009786715.1. The sequence continues at coordinate 2,637 of WQRN01000035.1, read as the reverse complement.
AATAAAATCGCTGTTGTGCATAACGGCATTATCGAAAACTATAAACAGTTAAAAGAACGTCTTGAACATTGGGGCGTGTCTTTCGCCTCGCAGACCGACAGCGAAGTTATCGCGCAGCTTGCCGAGCATTATTATGACGGCGATCTAATTGACGCAGTTATCAAAGTATCGAACGCGGTCGAAGGTTCCTATGCCCTCGGTATTATGTGTATTGATGAGCCTGATACATTAGTCGCTGTAAAAAAAGACAACCCGCTGATCCTCGGCGTAAGCGATCATGGAAACTTTATCGCTTCTGATGTGCCCGCGGTGCTGAAACATACAAATAAGGTTTATTATCTTAACGATAAAGAGATAGCAATCCTTCGCCGCGGCGGTGCAGCAGACGCAAGCGCAGGAAGCATTCAATTTTTTAATATGGATAAAGAGCCGATTCAAAAAAATATTGAAACTGTAACATGGAGTTTAGACAGCGCGGAAAAAGACGGCTATCCGCACTTTATGCTGAAAGAAATAATGGAGCAGCCTAAAGTTCTGCGCGATACAATTCAATCCGCGGTTATAGACGGTAATAATAAAAATATATTGGAAAAAGTCGATGTTTCGCGCTTTGATAAAATTGTAATAACCGCTTGCGGCTCGGCATACAATGCCGGAGTTACCGCGAAATACGTGTTTGAAAGGCTTTGCAGAATATCTGTGGAAGTGGAACTTGCAAGCGAGTTTCGCTACAAAGACGCAATCATCGATAATAAAACGCTTGTCATTTTAGTAACTCAATCGGGAGAGACCGCAGACACAATCGCCGCGATGAGGGAAGCGAAGTCAAAGGGAGCCGTTACGCTTTCTATCGTCAATGTTGTTGGAAGCACAATCGCGAAGGAAGCGGATTATTGCCTGTTCACGGCAGCCGGACCTGAAATCGCCGTAGCGACAACAAAAGCTTTTTCCGCTCAGTTAGTGCTGCTGTACATTCTCGCGATTCGATTTGCCGTTAAACTCGGTAAATTATCCAGCGACGAAGAGAAGAATCAAATTGAAGAAATAAACGCTTTACCGGATAAAGTTTCTTCCATTCTGGATAAAATAGGTTCAATCCAAATGTACGCTTCTACATGCGTTGGTTATAAAAGTATTTTTTTCATCGGCAGAAATATCGATTACGCGATCTCGCTTGAAGGTTCTTTAAAACTGAAAGAAATATCTTACATTCACTCGGAAGCCTACGCGGGCGGCGAGTTAAAGCACGGCACAATTTCGCTTGTAGAAGAAAATACGCTGGTTGTCGCTCTTTCAAATTGTTCTTATTTGTACGGAAAGATAATGAGTAACGCGGAACAGGTTATTAGCCGCGGCGCAAAGGTGCTGCTTATCGGGAACTGTCCGAAGGACAAGGTTGACACTATGGGTGAAAAACTTTATTACATAGGTTTGCCGCAGGTAACGGATTTATTTTCGCCGTCTTTGTCGGTTATTGCTTTGCAGCTTTTCAGTTATTATGTAGCTGCGAATAAAGGTTTGGATATTGATAAACCGCGTAATCTTGCTAAAAGCGTTACGGTTGAATAGAGGTTGGTTATGGAAAGTTCGGGCGCTGAGAACGAGTCGGTATTGATAGTCACAACTTCAGTAAAGAGCGTGTCGCTATTCTCTGAAGCTTTCGCTGCCGCTTCTATCAATCAAATTAAAGTAGCTGCGTCCGCAAGCGAAGCGCAAAAAATCCTTTTGGAAAAAAAATATGACATTGTAATTGTAGACGCTCCGCTTTCCGATGAAGGCGGTGAAAATCTTGCCCGCAGTATCGCCGCATCCGTAAAAGGCAAATTAAGGCAGCTGCAGGATGAAAACGCAAAGTTAAAACAAAAAATAGAAGACATACGAATAATTGACAGGGCAAAGTGTATGCTCATTTCATACTTAAGCCTATCGGAGCAGGAATCGCACCGTTTTATAGAAAAACAGGCGATGGATTTACGCACTACAAAAAGGGTAATTGCAGAGGGGATATTAAAAACATATGCGAACTGATAAGTTAAATGAAGAATGCGCGGTGTTCGGCGTCAGTCTGCACGCCGATGAAGCCGTTGGATTGACATATAACGGCCTCCTTGCGCTGCAGCACCGCGGACAGGAAGGAGCCGGGATCGCTGTAGCAAATAACCGCAGCATTATTTGTCACAAGGATGAGGGGCTTGTAAGCGAAATTTTTTCAAGCGAAGAACTTTCCCGCCTGCCCAAAGGAAAGGTAGCGGTAGGGCATACGCGGTATTCTACGACAGGACAGTCTTGTAAGGAAAACGCGGGGCCATTTGTTACTGAATATCTTACAGGCAGAATCGCGACTGCGCATAACGGAAATATTACAAACGCGAAAGAAATTCGCGCGGATCTCTTAAATCTTGGTTTGAATTTTAACGCGACCAGCGACAGTGAAGTTGTCTCTTCTTTAATCGCGTACTGTATAAGCATGGAAAGAAATTCCCTGCAGGGTGTCGCTCATGCCGCGGGTTTATTGCGAGGCGCGTTTTCTCTTGTTATTGTTACCAGCAAAAATAAATTGATCGCTGTTCGCGACCCGAATGGTTTTCGTCCGCTTTGCATCGGAAAAAACGGAATAGGCTGCGCAGTCGCCTCGGA
>WQRN01000034.1 GCA_009786715.1 Treponema sp. | reverse complement strand
AAGCGCTCAATATGGAAAACAAAGACATCGGCAGCGCGTTCGGAAGCCTTTCAAAATCCGGCGTACTCGCCATGGATGGTGAAAAAAAAGTTATCATTTCTCTGCCGCTTGAACAGCTTGATGATCCGGGGAAAAACCCAATTCTTGCGCACTTTAACCTGATGCATGGTTTATTTAAAAAGGTAGTATTGGGCAGCGGTTTACTTGCGGACGCAGAGCTCGGCAATGAAGAGAAAAAAATCATGTCAGGTATTGCCAAAAAACGCGGCGCGGCAGACGCGCCTTTCCGTCAGGTGGACAGAGAAACAGTTTTTTTTGGTTTTATCTCCGCCGCAGACGGTTCAGTTCCCGCCGAAGAAGCGGCAAAGGCGCTTAAAGCCGCAGGAATTACAGGCGATGAGACCGGCGCTCTTACGCAGTCCATGCTGGAAGACGGCAGCTGGAAAGGTAAAACTTTCCGCTCTTACAATGTTAAAACGCCGCCTGTGCGTCTTACTCCGGGCCGCACGAACCCATACGCAAAATTCCTTGAAAATGTAAAAGATAAATTGGCGTCTCTCGGCTTTGAAGAATTCGACGGTCCGTTAGTTGAAACTGAATTCTGGAATTCCGACGCGCTTTTTATGCCGCAGTTCCATTCCGCGCGCGACATTCACGACGCGTACAGCATAGCAGGCGGTGCCGCCCTCTCTGACGGTACCGTCAGAGACGGTATCGCGCGCGCAAAGTCGATAGATGAGCCGTGGCTTTCCAATGTTGCGTCCGCTCATGAAAACGGCGGCAAAACAGGCAGCCGCGGCTGGAACTACGGTTTTGACCGCGATTTTACAAAACGCTTAATACTGCGTTCGCAGGGGACAGTGCTTTCCGCGAAACAGCTGCCAACGGCGAAAATCCCCGGCAAATATTTCGGCATCGCCCGCTGTTTCCGCTACGACCGCGTGGACGCGACACATCTTCCTGATTTTTACCAAACCGAAGGAATTGTGTTAGGTGAAAATGTCAATCTGCGCACCCTTTTGGGAATGCTGGAAATGTTTGCCGTCGAAGTCGCGGGCGCGAAAGATGTAAAATACGTCCCCGGCTATTTCCCTTTCACAGAGCCGTCTGTAGAGGTTCACATTAAACACCCTGTTCTCGGCTGGTTTGAACTCGGCGGCTCCGGAATTTTCCGCCCCGAAGTGACTGCAAGCCTCGGCGTAGACGTACCTGTCGCCGCGTGGGGCATCGGCATCGACCGCATGGCGTTAATGGCGCTTGGACTGAATGATCTTCGGGAGCTTTTCAGTTATGACATTGAAAATGTAAGATTAAGACGGGCTAAGGCTGGTTAAGTTTTCAATATTTCTAATACGGACATTTTTTTCTTTTTATTATATAATTACAATATGAAGGCAAAAAACATCCTGCCGCTTGAACAACATGGCTATAACTTTATGTCTGCCGAGTATCTTCCGCCCGGCGCTGATGAATATTGGCTGCGTAATGCCCAGCAACAGGAGAAATTCTATAAAAAACCCGGGGATTGGCGTAAGCTCAAACCTGAGGAAATTGAAATATTAATAAATAACAGGAATATTTGCCCTAATTGGGATAATTTTCTTGTGAGCGATCCGTTTGAACCGTCATTAATCCGCGATTCCAGTTTTTACGGTTTTGTGCGTATCGGTTCTCTTCAAAAAGTTTTATTAAGACATAACGATTTTCATGTGCCCGCGGGTATTCGCAGCAGCACAATCATTTCATGCGACATCGGCGATGATACAGCGATTCAAAATTGCGCTTATATTTCGCATTATATAATCGGTAGCAATTGCATTCTTTCAGAAGTCAATGAATTGCAGACTACAAATCACGCAAAGTTCGGCAACGGCGTAATTAAAGACGGCGAGGATGAAGCTGTCCGTGTCTGGATCGATGTTCAAAATGAAGCCGGCGGACGCTCGGTTCTCCCGTTTGAAAGCATGATTGCAGCTGACGCCTACCTTTGGGCAAATTACCGGGACGACACCGCGCTGACAGAAAAACTGGCGGAGATTACGCAAAAGCAATACGGCAGCGCGCGAGGCAGCTACGGAATTATCGGCAGCGGCGCGGTTATAAAAAGCTGCTCTATTATTAAAGATACCGCGGTGGGAGAATGCGCCTACATTAAGGGAGCGAATAAACTTAAAAATATTTCGATTCTGTCATCCGCCGAAGAGCCGACGCAGATAGGCGAAGGCGTTGAGATGGTGAACGGTATTGTAGGATACGCCTGCAATGTTTTTTACGGCTGCAAAGCTGTGCGTTTTGTAATGGGAAGAAACAGCAATTTAAAGTACGGGGCGCGGCTGATTCATTCGGTGTTAGGTGATAATTCCACAGTGTCATGCTGTGAGATACTGAACAATTTAATTTTTCCGGTGCATGAACAGCACCACAACAATTCATTTTTAATCGCGAGTTTAATTCAGGGGATGTCGAATATGGCGGCAGCGGCCACCATCGGCAGCAATCACAACAGCAGGGCAAATGACGGAGAGATCAGAGCGAAGCGCGGTTTTTGGCCGGGGCTGGCTGTAAGCCTTAAACACTCAAGTATTTTCGCTTCGTTTGTTATCATCGCGAAAGGCGAGTATCCGGCGGAGTTAAATATTCCGCTGCCGTTTTCGCTTGTTAATAATAATGTGCATAAAAACAGATTAGAGGTTATGCCCGCGTATTTCTGGATGCACAATCTTTACGCTCTTGAACGCAATTCATGGAAAACGAATAACCGCGACAAGCGAAAAATAAAAATCCAGCGGATTGAATCCGATTACCTTGCGCCGGATACCGCGGAAGAAATTATTTCCGCTTTGGATATTCTTGAAGGATGGCTCGGAGAGGCGGGACTGTCGCCGGCAGACATTGCAAATGTTGACAAGAGCTCCATTCGAAAAATAAACTGCCGTCATTTTGAAAACTCAAAGCGCGGACAGGTAATAATTAAACCATTCGAAGGCATTGCAGCATACCGTCAGATGCTTCGTTATTACGCCGTTAAAACAATAGCGGCTTTTTTTGATTCGCGTTCGGAACTTGATTATAGCGGTTTGAGTAAACTGCTGGACGCGTCTTCACCTAAAGAACGCATTAAAAATTGGGTAAACGCCGGAGGGCAGATTGTTCCTGCTTTCCGCGCGGATGAATTGCGCAGGGAAATCGGCGAAGGCAAGTATAAAAACTGGGACGAAATTCACAGCGTTTATGATTCCTGGGATGAAGCGTATCAGATTGATAAAACATGCCATGCATGGGCTGCGCTTATGTATCTTTATGAAACTAATAAATCAATAGACGCGTCTTCTTTTAAAAAAGAACTTACCGCTGTCGCTGAGATACGCAATTGGATTGAGAAACAAATTTTTGAAAGCAGAGCGAAAGATTATCACAATCAATATAAGAGAGCTACATACAGAAATAACGAAGAGATGGAAATGGTGCTTGGAAAGCCGGAAGATAATTCATTTATAAAACTAGTGCAAAGGGAAAGTGTAAGTTTTTATGATATGATCGAAAGGGTAAGGGTGCGCATATGAAAAAGTTTTTATTCCTATTTGTTATTATCGCCTTAACAGTTCCTGTTTATTCACAGGATTTTCGGTTTATTTTAAACGCGGGAAGCGTAGGACTCGGAGGCAATTTTCCTTTAAAAGGCGATTATGATCTTGAAGGATCGTTTTCTCTGATTAATTTCGGCATAGAAGAAAGAAATACAAATATCGGCGTGGAAATAAATCCCTTTAAAACGTTTCTTTGGGATAATGGTTATGAAAGCGAATATCTTCCCCTTAGCTTATTAAATTTACATTTTTACTGGAATGTTTTAAGCTATGATTTTTCAATAAGTAATATTTATTTTGGACCGTTTGCTTCCATTAATTATTTTTTTATTGAGGAGGAAATTTTATGGGACAGATATATATTTTCCGCAGGGCTTCAAATGGGATTTCGTTATAGTATCGGAAAATTTAATTACAACATTTTTTCCTGCGAACTGGGTTACCGCCTTATCGACGGCAGCAGCAGATATTATATAAGCGCAAAGGTTGATCTTATTGTGTTTTTAATAATGGCCTTATACGCGAATGTTTTTTATTATTAATCAGCCCAATCCCGCTTTGCGGCGCGTGTATACATCGTAGAAGACCGCCAAAAGCAGAATCATCGCTTTAACTACATATTGGTAATGAGTGCCCAAGTTCATAAGCGACATTCCGTTATTAATTGACCCCATTACAAGACCGCCGACGATTACGCCGACTACAGAGCCGATACCGCCGCCTGCGGAAACGCCGCCGATGTAACACGCGCCGATCGCGTCAAGCTCAAAGAGATTTCCGGCTTGCGGAAGAGCGCTGTTCATGTAACCTGTTGAGACAACAGCGGCAAGACCTGTGAGGGTGCCCATAAAACAGAAAACGATAAAAATTATTAATTCCGAATTAATACCCGAAAGTTTCGCGGAACGCGGATTTCCGCCGACTGCGTAAATATACCTGCCAAGAACGGTGTTGTTCATAATAAAATGAAAAACAAAAACTGTTATACCAAGAACTAGAGCTACAATCGGGAGTCCGCGGTAACGTGCGAATCGATCTGCTAATCCAAGAATTAAAAGGCTGATTAAAACCAGTTTTGTTACGAACAGCGCAAGAGGCGCTACTTCAAATTCATTTGCGATTTTTTTTCTGCGCGCGAATAATTCGGATAAAAAGAAAAGTAAAAGCAATAATAACGCGATATAAATCGCCGACGGAAAATAAGGACCAATCTTATTTAAACCCAGCACTTCGTCAAGAGTTCCGGTTGCGAGGAGGGAATAACCCGTATCTTTAAGGCCTACAGGGTTAACTTTTGTTACAATGTAAGTTAGCCCGCGGAATAAAAGCATTCCCGAAAGCGTAACGATAAACGACGGCATTTTCCCGTAAGCCACCCATGCACCCTGATATGCGCCGACAATGGCGCCCATTATTAATGCTGCTATCAATGTAGCGGCCATGCCGATGCCGGTATTGTAAACCATCGCGGACAACGCTCCAATAAAAGCGCAGACTGAACCGACAGAAAGATCGATGCCCTGAACGATAATAACCATTACCATGCCGACCGCGAGAATCAAAACATAACTGTATTGGAAAAAGATGTTGGTAAAGTTACGCGGGCTCCAGTTGTTTCCGTTTGTCAGCGGAGCAAAGATGATCATGATCAATGCCAGCATAATGAACATTGAATAATTTCTGATATTGTTTTTTACCAGCGTTTTAAAATCGGAAGTATGAATTGTTTTTCCATCCATGTTTTGCTCCTTATCCTACCAATGCCAAATGCATTATCTTTTCTTGGGTTGCTTCTTCTTTGGAAAGCTCGCCTTTTATTCTGCCTTCGTTCATTACATAAATTCTATCTGCCATGCCAAGCGCTTCGGGAAGTTCCGAGCTGACCATGATAACGCTCTTCCCGGCGGCAATTATATCGTTCATGATCCCGTAAATTTCCGTTTTGGCGCCGACATCAATACCGCGCGTCGGCTCGTCTACAATAAAAATGTCCGGATCCGCCATCAGTGTCTTGCTGACAACAACTTTTTGCTGGTTGCCGCCGGACAAATTACGCACATATTGATTTATCGACGGTGTTCTGATGTTTAAATCTTTTCGGTATTGTTCCGCTTTTTTAATTTCTTCCTGACTGTTAATTATTCCAAATTGGGAAATTTTATCTAAACTGGAGTGAGTTATATTTGTTTTTATATCCTGAATAAGAACCAGCCCCAAACTTTTGCGGTCTTCTGAAATATAACCAAGCCCCGAATTAATCGCCGCCCGCGGGCTTTTAAATTTGCATGATTTTCCGTTAATTTTTAATTCGCCTTCGCTGCGGTAGCCGTAGGAGCTGCCGAAAAGGCTCATCATAAGTTCGGTACGCCCTGCGCCCATCGGGCCGCAGAAAGCGAGGATTTCGCCTTTACGCAGTTTAAAAGAAACGCTATCTACTACTTTGATTGTGTGGTAATCAGGATGATAGACAGTCCAGTTGTTCACTTCCATTACCGTTTCGCCGGGAGAAGATTTCCTTTCCGGAAAACGATGCGTTAAATCGCGGCCTACCATATCTTTGATGATCATTTCTTCCGTAAGGTTGGATTCTTTAACATCATAAGTGCTGATAGATTTACCGTCGCGTAAAATTGTAACAGTATCAGCGACTTTTAAAACTTCGTTTAATTTATGTGAGATTATCACCGAGGTAATACCCTGGCGTTTAAATTCTAAAATAAGGTTAAGGAGCTTTTCGCTTTCATCATCGTTAAGAGATGAAGTCGGCTCATCAAGAATGAGAAGCTCCGTTTTTTTGGAAAGAGCGCGGGCGATTTCGACTAACTGTTGTTTTCCCACGCCGAGCTTGCTTACGATTGTTTCAGGCGGTTCGTTCAATCCAACCGTTTTTAAAAAATTTTTAGATTCTTTTATATATCTGTTCCAGTTGATTACGCCGAATGTTGTTTCCATGTGACCAAGAAAAATATTTTCGTAAATTGACAAGTACGGGCTGAGCGCCAGTTCCTGATGAATGATTGCAAGCCCTTCGTTTTCGCTGTCTTTAACGCTGTTGTAATTTGTTTCGCAGCCTTTGTAAAAGACTTTTCCGGTATAACTGTTTTTTGGATAAACGCCTGAAATGCAGCTCATCAGCGTGGACTTACCCGCGCCGTTTTCGCCGCACAATGAGTGAATCTCGCCTTTCTTAACTTTTAAATTGACATTTTCAAGCGCTCTCACGCCGGGGAATTCTTTTGTCAGATTTTCAATTTCAAGAATGTATTCGCTCATGGAATCCTTTGGATAAAAAAAAATACCCGGCTGCAAGGCAGCCGAGTATCTTTAACTTAAACTAGTTAAGTAACAGAATTCCTCTGTCGAGTCTGTCGTCGTAGAAGCCTGCGTCAACCATTACGTTGAGGTTGTCTTTTGTTACAAGAATTGGATCCAGAAGATAGGCTTTTACATACTTTTTGCCGGTGTTGCCGATTTCAGCAAGGTCGCCTGTAGCAAGTTCTGCGCCGGGGATATTGATCGCCTGGCCTTTGAGAGCCTGATCAACAAGAATGACTGCAGCTTCAGCTAATTTGGCTGTGTCTTTAAATACGGTGCTGTACTGCTCGCCGTTTTTAATTGACGCTGCTGAATCATATTCCGCGTCCTGGCCGGAAATTACAGGCAGTTTGCCGCGGTATTTGGCATCAGCTTTGCAAGCTTCAAGGATTGCGCGGGCAAGTGTGTCGTTAGGTGCTAATATCGCGTCAAGTGTGACTGTGCGCGCATCGTTGCTTAAAAGGTTTTCCATACGGGTTTTGGCGATTGGAGCCTGCCAGTTTTCTGTGGCGATCCTCTGGAAGTTTTCTTTGTCTGCTGATGTTTTAGGATAGGGGCCGATTACTCTGAGAACGCCCTTGTCGATGTAGGGGTTAAGTACGCTCATTGCGCCGTCAAAGAAGAAGAAAGCGTTTCCGTCTGTCGGTGAACCGGCAAACAGGGTGATAAGTTTGGGGCTGCTTGCGCTTGCTGAATCAAGGCTAAGTCCCTGTACAATGCTCTGCGCCTGAAGAACACCTACTTTAAAGTTGTTAAAAGTGATGTAGTAATCATAATCCGCTGAATTCGGGATTATGCGGTCGTAGGCTACGACCACTACTTTGTCACGGCCGGCTTCTGCGATTACAGAAGATACACCGTCATTGATACAACCGACGATAAGGGCTTTCGCGCCTTGTGTCAGGAAGCTCTGAATCTGTTGATTCTGTGTGGGCTGGTTTGCGTCGCCGTACTGGACTTCAGCGCGGTATCCGCGTCCTTCCGCTTCATTCTGAAGAGAGAAGCCGTCTTTTACCCATCTCTGAACGTGGGTTTCCGGCATAGCGATACCGATCAATTGACCGCCTTTTGCTTTACAGCTGACTACCATTACCATGGACGCAGCCAAAGCCAAAACCAAGAGAACAGCTAGAATTTTTCTCATTTTTTCCTCCGTTATAGAAAAGATTGTTAATTTGTCCCTATCATTATTGCAATAGATCGGCATTTTGTCAAGGTAATGGTGTCAGTCACCTACGCTACTGATAGCGTTGGTAAATCATAAATATACCCCATATATAGCGTACAATGTTAACGTCGTACGATGCTGGCATCGTAGTTGACTAACATCTTTTTATCTTTTTTAAAAAATGATAAAATGCTTTTATGCCAAAAATTGAAGTAAACGAACAAGTTTTTTACACCCTCGCAGGCTGTCCCAATGGTAAAAGCCGGTGGAAAACAAAGGATGAATTTGAGGAAGCGCTCGTCTGCGCAAAAGCTGAGTTGGATGAGGACAGTGATAAAAACCTTCCCGAAGCGGAAAGAACTCTCAAAATAGAGTTGAATGATACAAACCGCCCCGATCTTTGGGGGACTGCCGGCTGCGCCCGTCAATTGCGGGTTTATAACGACAGCAAAAGGCCGGAATATCCGTTTTTTTCCAAACCCGGCGATATTAAAAAAGCGGAGTATAGAGTTGTTGTCGAAGAAAGTGTAAAACAAGTAAGACCGTATCTTACAGGTTTTGTCGCAAAAGGTAAGACCATCACTGATCCTATGCTTCGAGATATAATTCAAACACAGGAAAAGTTGGCTTGGAACTTCGGGCGTAAGCGGCGGAGTATGTCGATGGGTATTTACCGTATTTCCGACAGTCAAAAAAAGCCGCTGATTAAATGGCCGATTATTTACAAAGGCGCCGATCCTGACGCCGTTTCGTTTGTGCCTCTCCAATGGGAGGGAAAACTTACTCTAAGGGAAATTTTAAAACAACACCCCAAAGGTAAAGAGTTTGCGTTTATTCAGGAGCATGAAAAAATCCATCCTCTGTTGACGGATTCGGAAGGAAACATTCTTTCCTATCCGCCGATTATTAATTCAAACGATTTGGGCGCGGTGCAGGTCGGCGATGATGAAGTGTTCATTGAAATTACCGGAACAGACCTTCCGTTAATCACTCTTGCCGCTTCGATAGTCGCATGCGATCTTGCAGATAACGGTTTTAATATCGAGCCTGTAGAAATTGAATATAAATTTGATACGCCTTTCGGCAGAAAAATTGTCACCCCTTATTATTTTCAGGAGCCTGTTTTTTGCTCGCTTTCCAGAGTCGAAAGATTTTTGGGCGACAAACTTAACGCCGATGAATGTGTCGCGGCTCTCGCTCGCATGGGCGTAAAATCCGAAAAAGCAAAAGCCGCTGAACGCGGTCAGGATGGGGAAACAGAAGGCGTGCGCGCATATCCTCCCGAATACCGTAACGATTTTCTCCATGCCGCGGATGTCGCAGAAGACGTGATGATTGGCCGCTCGCTTGGTTCGTTTAAGCCTCAGCGGCCTGCGGATTCAACCGTTGGAAGGCTTCTGCCGATTACTCTTTTCAGCAGACAGGTTAAAGAACTTTTTGTCGGTATGGGTTATCAGGAGATGATTTACAACTACCTCGACTCGCGGAAAGATCTTGTCGAAAACATGCGGGGCGACGGCGGAAAAATTATTCGCATTTTTAACCCGATGACAGAAAATTATGAATATGTGCGCGATTCAATACTTGCATCGCTTATGGCAAGCGAATCAATTTCCGCAAGATCTGTTTATCCGCACAAAATTTTCGAAGTGGGAAAGATCGCGTGGCTTGACGATTCGGAAAATTACCGCAGCAAGACAAGGCAGTTCGCCGGTTTTCTTCACGCCGGAACTGACGCAAACTTTAACACTGCCGCCGCGGAATTGCAGACGCTTTTCTACTACATTTCGCGCGAGTACGATGTGGAGGAGTCTGCCGATCCAAGGTTTATTCCGGGGCGCACAGCATCAATAATCTGCGGCGGAAAAGTTATTGGAGTTTTCGGCGAACTTCACCCTGAGCTGCTGGAAAACTGGGGCGTTATCGTTCCATGCACAGCCGGAGAAATCGACTTAGACGCGCTTCTTTAGCTTATAAACATTGACAACTATTAAGAAAAGAATTAACATAAGTTCATGGCTGCAAACGCTTATAATGGGGATATGGATCCCGAACTTGCCGCATTGCTTGGAACCGCAGGCTCTGATAACAGCCCGCTACCGGACTTCAGCGACATTTTCGGCGATAAAAATAAAGAAGATTTCGCAGACATCTCAAGCGCTTCAGGCGGGGATGTTGATATATCCGCGTCCGAGTTTCCGCAGGTAACGAAACGCCTTGAAGATAAAGGTCACGCGTTTTTCAGCGATCCGAATTATTATAAAGCCGCTCTTTCCAATGAGGGAGAAATAGCACAGAGAGTTCATACCATTTTACAAAAATATTTAACATCGAAAGATCCAAAGGATCGCAGCGTTTTCCGTATGCAGTTTATTTCCCCGTTTTGGGAATTTCTTTTTAATATTGCGCGGAAAACTACAGGAAGACTGCCGCCGCCGAAAAAATATTTGCTGCGTTTCGGGCTTTTGCATCCCAGTTTTCTTTCTCCGGAAGTCAGAGAGTTTTTCAGCAAAGTAGTCGATGATAATTTGTATGATCAACCTGTTTTCTATCTCGATGAATGGCTGAACGGCGTCGGCATAAGTAAGATTCGCCCTTCCAGCACGGATGAAGTGCGCGTATCGAAAGGAAACGCGCAATCAAAGGTGCAGGCGCTTCTTGAAAAAGCGCAGGGAAAATTCGACGGTTCCAGAGTTCTGCTTAAAACAAGGGAAAAAGAACGCGATGAAATTGAAAAAATATTACGCGATAGAATAGCGTCAGTTTTTGAACGGACCCCATTGAATGAATTTACCGAAGTAAGCGATTGTTTGAACGAAGGGCAAAAAGCTTCGATTGCGGAAATTCAAAATCTGCTTAAAATGATAATGAAAAACGATCACGAACTGGAAATAAGCATAAGAGATTTTGTTAACGCGCAGAATGATGTTGAACATTTAAGAGATAAACTTGAAGCCGAAGGCGGCGCTGTCGCCGTTGATATGGGAGCGATTGATACTGAATGGGGAACCATTCGTCAGATGGCAAAGATGACTGTCGGGCGGCAGGGGAATCACTTTCCTGTGCTTACATCCGAATATTTTCACAGCACTCCAAACGAAGTAGCTACCCGCGAGAATATTATCACCATGCTTGCGAAAATTGAAAGTATTGACTCAGAAGCATTTTGCCGCATTTATAAAAACAGGTTAAACCGCATTGTTCCTTATGTGCTTTTAATTCCGACATACGGCGACATGGGTTTTTGCTGGGAGCCGTTTGATCGTTACAACCGCGCGACAAGCCGCGGAAGAATCATTATCCCGATGTATCCGAGAAATCTGTATCTTGCGGTTCTTACCGCCGTTGCGGATCTTCGCTGGCAAGTTGCAAAAGAAAAAGCTTCATTCTACTGGATGGAAGAAGGATTAACCGGGCATTATTATCAGTGGTTCCAATCAAACAAATTAAAAGGCGATATCAAAGAATATTTTATCCGCGATTATATTTTATGGATGACAAAAGAAGCCGAGGGTATACAAAAACTTGATAAAGATGTACGGGGCACTTTCTGGCGTCACATGCCGTTTACAAAAGCTGTAAAAGACAAACTTAAAAACCGCAGCTTTGTTTATCAGGAGCTTTATCAGCGCGATCAAAACCGCGCAATGTCAGACGGGTATTGATGGTTATTCTCTTTCAATAGTTGTTGTTACATGAAATCCATACTGGTTTCCATCTCCAAGTTGAACCCATATACCGTGCATTCCGGGAGCGGAATCGTTATATTTTTTTACTTGTGAATCTTCTTCCCGCTCGATCTGTGTTAATATTAGCTTTAGCGACGTAATAGTTCGTGTTCCTTCATTACTTCCAAGAAACCAGTCAATTTGCGGATGACCGTAACTTTTTGTACCATCATCATCAAATAAATATATATCAAGGTGAGTTCCAATATTCGCTAATGAGTGACCGGCGAAGTAAACATTCCACGCGTTGCGAAAGTCCAGCGTTTTAAGAGAGGCACAACCATTAAATGCCATAGCATGAACGAGTACGCTGTCGCTTGTGCATATGCCAGGAATACCATTTCGCCATGGATCAAGCGGATGATCCGGAGCAGTTGTTCGTTCGGGATCAGCGTAAAATCTTGCGGTTATTAAACTGGTACAGTTCCCAAAAGATTCAGGTTCAATTATTGTTACTTTCGGGAAATTAATTTCTTCAAGAGAGGTACAGCCGTAAAAAGCGTGATCTGCTATATGAACAGCGGATAAAAAATTTTCATCTTCAATTTTTTCCAGGCTGGAGCAATAACTGAAAGAAAATTTGTAAATTATTTTTATGTTCGGAAAATTAATGGTTTTTAATTTACTGCAGCCGTTAAAAGCGTATTCGCCAAGTAATTCAACTAAAGGAAAATTTATATCTGTCAGGTTTGCGCAATTCTCAAAAGCTCTGAAAGCAATATTTTTTACTTCCGGAAAATCAACATTTGAAAGATTTGCACAATTGGAAAATGCATTTATATTTATAATTTTTAACTTTGGAAAGATCGCTTCTTCAAGTTTGCTGCATCCGAAAAAAGCGCTGCCGCCAGCTATTTCCGCTGATGGGAAATGCGTTTTTTTAAGGCTTTCGCAGCCGCTGAAAGCATTTGAATCTATTATTTCAACCTCTGGAAAACTGACTTCCTTTAACTTTTTACGTTCATAAAAAGCAGAATAGCCTATCTCTTTAATATTGGCTCCGCTTATGTATTCCAGATTGTTAAAATGGTTAAAAGCAAAATCGGATGCCATTGTGCCGGCGCCGCCGTAGATTGAATCGGCTGCATCAGGAAGAATGATTTCTATAATTTTATTTTTTCCTGTTGTTACAGCGTGATTGGGATAAAAAAATGTTTTTGTCATTGTACAGGCGGACAGATCAAGAATGACATCTTTTTCCGCGGTATTTACTGCGTTTAGTATTACATACCAGCTGCTTTCTGTATTTGTCATGGTTCCAAGATCGATACTTAATTCCAGTAATACCGGCTGTTCTTCCTGTGAATTAAGGATATTGATTATTTTATCAAAAAGATCGGGCTCCTCTTCTTCTATTGTATCAATTTCATTTTCATTATCATCGTTACTGTCAGGCGTTTTCAATTCTTCTTCGCAGGCGGTTAATGAAAAGGCGAATATTAATATTATTACACCGAATAAATATAATATTTTTCTCATTTTTACTCCTGTAAATAAACGAGCCGATTTTTACTGCTGTACTGTGGAAGGTCTTCTGCTGACTGTCACTTTTACCAAGGAGTTCTTCGGATTGTTGTATTCGTCTCTGTCACCGGGATTGTATGTTGAGTTTATCCAGTTTCTTATGCTGCTGGTATTATATGTTATCGGATGAAGAGGATTATCAGACTTTTTTATGGATGTATAATCAGCATATAAAATTCGCGAAGCTTCAATCGGGTCTACGCTTGAAGCTACTATATTTAATGTCTGAAGAGAGACTCCGCCTTTGTCATTGCTTCGCGGCACATCTCCTAGCAGCATTCCAAGCTGCGGATGTCCGTAACTTTTTCCGCCCGCGTTTTCGCCGGTGCCTTTGTCATCGTACAGGTGAAGATCCAAATGTGTTCCAATGTCCGCTAAAGCTCCTTCGCCGAAATATACATTCCATGCATTGCGAACATCCAGTATTTCCAGAGAAGTGCAGCCTCTGAATACATTGTTGTGGAAAGCTAAAGTTCCCGGCAGCCACGGTTTTTCATTCGGGTTGCTGAGGTTAAGCGGAAAGCCGTTTAGCATAGGAGTCGCATGAAATCTCGCGATTTTTAAACCGGAACAGTTTTTAAAAGCCTCCGGTTCAATTGAGATTGCGTTAGAAAGACTTACTTCAATAAGACCGGTGCAGCCCATGAACGCGCTTTGCGCGATGACATCCGCGTTATGGAATTCTATCCTTTCCAGTGATTTGCAGTTTTTAAAAGCGCTTGGCTGGATATGCCTTAATTTTTCAAACTCCGCTTTCTTTAAATTGGCGCAATTATAAAAAGCGTACTGCATAACGATAACCAAATTAGGAAAACTTACCTCTTCCAGCGAAGTGCAGTCATAAAAAGCCAATGTGCCGAGTAAACTGATCCTTTTTCCTGTTACAGTTTTTAATCTTGAAAAATGCCTGAAAGCGTATCCAATAGTTTCATCGCCGTCGGAATCTTCCAAGTCTATGATATCAAGATCGCCTGATGCGTTACTTATCATTGTCGCAATATCCGGAATTATAATCGAAGTTATAAAATTTTTGCCGAATCTGCTTCCCATTGACGGATTAAATTGAATGTAATCGTCGTAAAGATTTCTATTGCAAGTATGAACATTTACGCAATCGCACGGAACAAAATCGCTTCCGTCTTCATGAGTATGTTTTAAAACATCACTGCCGGAATCGGAAACTGTACATTCGCTGAGATCCAGAGTTACAGGTATCCCTGCTGTATAAATTTCATCAAGAGCATCGATCCATTTCCCATAAGTTAAAGGTCCGGTCAATTTTTTTATACTGCTGTATGTCTCTTCCTCGATCGGCGGACAGGAAATGATGGAAAATGAAAATACTACCAGAGCTGCCAAGATGACAAGCAGCGGCAATAGAGTGTAATATTTTCTATTTTTCATCTTTTTTCCCCTAATTTTACTTCTTATATAAATATAATTCAGTTTTTTTGATACGTCAAACAATCAAATATTATAGAATTTGTTTTAAAATCGCGAAAACTTCTTCTTCCGAGACAGTCCATGGTGAATTTGCCGTTAAATCGAGACCGCGAGCCGCTTCTGCCGCTGCCGTAAGCCTGTCAAGTGGGATATTATATTCGTTAAGACTTGTTTTTAAGCCGAGCGTTGTTGTTATGCGCTTTATTCCTTCCGCTGCTGACGCGGCAGCTTCGGCTGTTGAAGCCGCTTTTGCGTTTCCAAGGTACGAAGCGACACGTGCCATTTTTTCAGGACGCGCCGCGGCAAGCCGTTCCGCAAGCGCCGGGAAAAGAGCTGTTGAACACACCGGTTTGGGGATGGGACAGCGCGCGTTAATCGCGGCTGATAACGCGGCTCCTACGCCGGGGCAGCTTGCAGCCGATCCCAGAGCGGTTAAAAAACCAGCCTGAGCGAACGTTTCCGCATTCATGCCGTCTGCGCCCGCTTTTAATAATTTTGCGTAAAAGTTCAGCGCTCTTTCCAATACAGCATCAGAAATAAAATTTGCTTTTGCCGAACAATACGCTTCCACCGCCGAAAAGAAACCTTCAAGAACAAACGCGGCAGCGTTATCACCTGAAAGAATTTTCAACAAGCTACTGTCTAAAATTATTGACGCGTAAAGACCTTTAGGAGACTGTATTAATTTTATCAGTTTGTTTCTGGGGTCTGCCGCAAGAAAAAAATCTGTTGTGGAAAATGCGTTTAAACCTTCTGTTGGAATCGCTAAAAACGGAAGGAATTTATCCGGGATATTCTTTCCTTCCAGAAGATCAAATACCGATGTTTTAGACGGAGCCATGATTGCCGCCATACGGGCAATAGTTTGGGTTTTTTCGCCGCCGAAACCGATTATTAAATCGCAGTGAGAAGCGTTAGACAGCTCTACAATTTTATCTGCCAGATCAACAGACGAACCATCGTCCAATCCGGCGAAAATAATTGCGCTTAACGCGGAATCTTCTAGAACATCTTTTAATCTGCCTATAAGCTGTTGATCCAATCTGCTGTCGGCGGCTACCATAATTCGTTCGCCGTACCGGCTCGCGATAGTTCCTGCCATGCTTAAAGTATTTTCTCCAATTAATACTTCAGGATCAAATTTAAAAGAAATATCCATATTTATGCTCCGAAAAAAAAAGCGTTTGATCTCCCCGGGTTTTGACCCAGTGATCAAACGCTCAATTGATACTTATTAAAATCCTACGCAAACCATGCGTTGACAATATTGTCCGCTGTTGCTTTGACGACTTTTTCGTTTATATACGAAGGATCATCAATTTTCTGCCTGAGTTCAGCAATCCGGGCCTCGTCAAGTTCCGGTGAGGATTTAATAAGTTCTACGATCTGATACATTTCCGCCTTCTTCATCGCGTCGGATGAAAGGTTAATTGTATCAGTCCTGTCGTTCCCCCCCAC
>WQRN01000033.1 GCA_009786715.1 Treponema sp. | reverse complement strand
TGTCTTGGTAATCGAAGCGATGTATCGCACCGCATCCGGTTGAACAGGAGTGTTATCGTCTTTGCGGTAAGAATTTTTCCCTACTGCGCCGTGCGCGAAAATTTTACCCTTGCGTGAAACACAATAGGTTGCGCATTGAATTTCACCTTCATCTATGAGGCGCTGTAAATGGGTATTCAGCACATCAAGCCGTTTTTCATCGTAGCCTATTTCACTTGGCTTACAATCCGTTTTTCCTTCTGTGTAAAGCATACATTTCTCCTTAAAATATTTATAACATTTTATAAATTTTATAATGAACAAATTTGAACATTTTTTAATAAATGCTGAAATCCAGATTAAACAACTTTTTTCTGCGTTTTAATCGTTCCAATACCGCGCCGAAAGATATTGCTTTAAATTATGATATTTATATCCCAGATTGCTTAACAGCATTTCCGGGGAGATAATTTTATATTTACTTTGATCGGAAAGACAGCTTCTCCATGTTGTCGGTAAATCATTTTTACTGCATGAATATCTTCTTTCCAGCAAGTCGATATTTTTATACGGAACAACATTTAAATGTAAAAAATTTTCTGCGGAAATTGTTTCTATATTATTATGATTAATCATTTGCTCAGCCCACAGTGTTTGGCGCATTAATTGATAAAAAGGCATATAATAATAACAACTTTTTCTGTCCGATAATCTATCATATATTAATTGCGATGATTTAAAGATTAATTCATCGTATCTTTTACGTCTTATTTCTCCCGTAGGTCCTGTGCTCTTGTCGGTATCATTATATGATTCTATATATTTCCATTCTATCGGAATAAGCCATTTTGAACCGTTTCTGTGTAAGGCATAAATAAACGCGTCAATTGATGTGCAAATAGATCCTCTTTTCGGAAGCCCTTCGCTTAATAAATCATTATCACTGACTTGTTCAAAAGAGATATAAGCAGGTTCAAATTTATCAGTAATTATCTGAATAACATCCGTAAAACAGTTTGAAAACGAAGATAAGACTGCCATTACCGCTTCTTTATCATTTCTTATATGATACAAATGATTTAAACAGGATGTTTGCGATGACATTGTATGTCCGGTCGGCTCAAATCCTCTCCACCAGTTAATTTCATTGTATTTAAAATAATCTTTCACGTCTCTTAAAATAGGCGGGTAAAAATTATTATCACTGTTTTTCAGGACATATTTATGATTATGATCAACAAACATCCCGTCTCCGGGATCATTGTTAAACCAGCCTTTTTCTATTAACGAAATAATTCTTCTTTTTTCATGATTTCTGTAGAATTCCATCTGTTCCCCTCATTTTATTATTATATACCATTTAGCGGAATTTTCCCATATGTAATTATATGTTTTATATAATAAATCAAATTATACCTAATAAGCAATGTAATAACTTACAACACCGCTGCCAGTTTCGCTTCTTCGCCGTCCGACATCTCGCCGGGAAGAATAACCGGATAAATCGGCGAGGGCGGCAGTAAAAACCCCGTTTCCAGGAACCTATTGAAAAGCGTCTCCCATTCTGTCTGAGCCGGCGTTTCTTTTAAAGTGAGATAAATTCCATTACGCTGCCATTTACTTGTTTTTAGCGCCTTGGTAATTTTTGGAAAATGCGGTTTTCCCCTCTCCGGAGCGGCGAGTATGTCATGAATGCCCCGCGCTGCCGTTGAAAGCAGTACCGGCGAAAGCCTGTCACCCGGCGGCAGGGGAGATGCAGCCTCTTCACTTTGAGCCGCAGCAACACACAACCCAAACGGCAACCCTCCGCGCCATGTTTGAATACCGGGAATTACAGGGATTAAAACATTGTCTCCAATCTCCTGCGAATCGGTATAAGGCCGCCACAATTTTGCCGCTTTTAATTCCTGCGGCGGCGCGGCGTAGAGGCGAAAAACGCGTCCGGGAAAAAGTTTTAAAAGCGCTTTAATTAAACGGTTTTCTGTAAAGTGAGGGTAGGGGGCATAAAGGCCTCTGCTTGCGGTATTTTTTAATTCGCGCAGTTGATTTACCGGTGTATGGCCTAGAATTGCCGCGCCGCCGGAGAGCCATAAATCCACTAAGCGCTTGTTATTGGACAAATAGAGACGAAAACCCCTTGCTCGCAGAACTTGCGGGAGTGTATTAAAAAGGTAAAACTCATCTTTAATTTCCATTTAATTATTTTATCACAAGTCGCAAAATTCTTTAATTAGTCTTCATTAACTTTTTCATAGGCTCTGCCTTGATATTCCGGTAAAAAGCGTTTTTCCTGCCCGTTATCGAAACGGACGCGGACAACCGGTCCGTCTTCGCTGTCCCTCACTTCCATGACAGCGCCATAACCGTGATCTTCATGGAACAGGCGCTGACCTCTGCGCCAGCCGGCGCGTTGTTCAACATCAGTAATTGACGCGGTTTCCATGTTCAGCGGATTGAAACTTCGTCCCGCAACAGAGCGGCGGCCGTAAGTCATTATGCCGCTTGAGCGCGCAGCCATGTCGATAACTTGCAGGCAGCTTTTATCGATTTCACGCAGAAACAGCGATGGCTGCATCGCCGATGTTTTTCCGTACATCCGCCTTTCTGCGCATGTTGTAAAAAATAATTCATCCATTGCGCGCGTTGCTCCGACATAAAAAAGTCTGCGTTCTTCTTCAAGCTCATCTCCCTTCTTGTCTTCACGCGGAAAGATACCGTGTTCAAGTCCTGTCATTATGACTCGTTTAAATTCCAGTCCTTTTGTATTGTGAAAAGTGATAAGCGTCACAGAATTATACGCGTTGTTCTGCTTGTTTGAATCTTCTGCCATGGAACGATCAAGTTCTATATCTTCGAGAAATTCCAGTAAACCTTCGCGGCTGTTCGGATATTCGCTTGAGGCGTTTAGTAATTCCTGCAGGTTACCGAGTTTTGAATTGCCTTGTATTTCATCCTGTGCCTCATGGTATCCGGCAATTCCTGATTCAATAAGCAGCTTTTCAATGCAGATTGACAGTCCTTCGCCGGATTTTAATTTTTCCCGCGCTTTGAACTTAAGGTTCGATGTATCCTCGCGCGAAGTTTTCCTGTCTAGTATTTCTTTAGCATCTTCTATCACTTTATTAAATTCATTCACACCTTTTCGCGCTTTTTTTGAAATATCTATTTTGCTTCCCGCTTCCATTAAATCAATACCATCGTCTATCGAAGCTTCCACAATTTTTTCGATTGTTACGCTGCCTACGCCTCTCGCCGGTTTATTCACAACGCGCCGGAAGGCAACCTCGTCGCGGGGGTTTACAATTAATGCAAGTAATGAAAGCGCATCTTTTATTTCTTCGCGTTCATAAAATTTTAACGACCCGACAACACGATAGGGTATTCCCTTCTTTAAAAATAATGTTTCAAATCCAAGTGACTGCGCGTTAGTACGGTAGAGGATTGCCCAGTCCGACCATTTTGTTTCTTTTTTCTTTACCGAGGTTTTAATTTTTTCGGCGCAGAAAGAGGCTTCTTCATTTTGATCGGGCAGAGTGATAAGAGAGGGAAGCGGGCCGTCGCCTTTTTCAGCGCGGAGAGTTTTTCCAAGCCTGCCGCTGTTGCAGTCCACAACCGAAGACGCCGCTTTTAAAATCGGCGAGGTGGAGCGGTAATTTTGCTCAAGGCGGATAATATCCGCGCCTGAAAAACGATCTGGGAACTCAAGGATGTTTTTTACTTCGGCGCCGCGGAAACGGTAAATTGACTGGTCGTCATCACCCACTACGCACACATAAGTTTGTTCGCCGCAAAGTTCTTTGAGCAGGCGAAATTGCGCGACATTCGCGTCCTGATATTCGTCTACCATTATGACCGAAAATCTGTCGCGGAAACGCCGCGCAACTTCGTTTTGACTGCGAAGAATCTCCACAGGTTTTTTTATTAAGTCGCCGAAATCGACATTGCCAATCTGCGCCATGCGCTCTTCGTACTGTCTGTAAATATCGCGGAATTTTTTATGATGATCGATTATCGCGAGTTCCGGATCGTCAGGAGTTAGAAAATAATCTTTCGCTCTTGAAATATTATGCGCGTAATGTTTAACTTCCGCTCTGGGCATATTTTCCAAAAGTGAAGCAAGAAGCGAAATAACATCATCATCATCGTAAATAACAAAGTTCGGGTTTAATCCCGCAAGACTGCCGTTACGCCGTAAAAACCACGCGCCGAACGAGTGAAAAGTGCGCAGCATCGCTTCTCCCGCGCGTTCATCAATCTGTTTTGCGCGTTCCGCCATTTCTTTCGCCGCTTTATTTGTAAACGTAACTGCTAAAATTGATCGCGGATCCATTCCCTTTTCCCTGATGAGCCACGCAATCTTTGTAGTTATCACTCTGGTTTTGCCTGAACCTGCGCCTGCAAGAATTAAAAGAGGCTTGCCTGTGTGAAGAACTGCTTGCCGCTGTTCGGGATTTAGAGGTGCCAGATAGGGAGGATATTCTGCGGCGCACATGCTTTATTATAGCAAAAAACAACGGCTGTCACTACCATTGACAATAGTAAATAACCGTATAACAATGTTCGTATGGATGATATTGCCGAAAAAAAATCTCCGCCGAGGATAGGGCTTTTTATATTTTGGATATTATTGATTGTATCAGCTGGTTCCGCCGCTTTATTAATAACCAGTTTCAGGGTTGGGCAGCAGAATGACACCACTTTTGGAAATGTATATAAAAGATTTACTAATTCGTGGGGCGGCGAAATAAATATAATTCCGTCTCATTTTTATTTTGTTGAATCTTATATTGAAAAAATTGAAAAGGTAGATAAATCGGGGATAACAGAGATTATTGAAACATTAAAAACCAGAGAACATCATTTGCGGCCGGATTCAATTGCTGTGAATGCTATTGTTAATTTGGAAAAAAAGCGCGAAGGGCTTATTACCTTTAACTCATATCTTGTTGACATTGATAATGAATATATTTTGATGAATAATACGGGATTTCAAGATAATTTATTAGTGAAATTTAACCGTCCTGCCAACGCGAGCATACTTAATGATTATACTGTTTTTGTAAACGACGAAGCGATCACCGCTGAATTTTTAATGGGATCGCCGTTTGTTTTGCTTGATAAGTTAGGTGAAGACCAAACGGTGAAGATAAATATCCGGTTTAAAACCAATGGAGTTGATGTTTTAAAATATAATTTGTCCGTATATAACAGCTATGTAATAAAATCCTTTAAGGCGCGTTTTGATATTAATACTTCCGGATATAATTTATTACAGTATGGTTTGCCGCACGAGATTTCAAAAAACGGAAAACGTGAACAATTGGCGGTTGATATGACCAATTTTAACACTAATCAGGATGTTGGGATTTCGTTTGTGTCAATAATTAATGATCTGGATCAGATAGAAAGATTAATTAGATTTTCACCCGTTTCTCTTTGCCTGTTTATTATACTTGTTTTTATTTTATCTCAAATGAGAAATGTAAGATTTCATCCTATACATTATTTATTTATCGCTATAATAAATGTATTTTATTTTCTGTTTATTTCATATATTATAAGATTTTTTAATAGTTTATCTACGTTGACTTTCGCATTCCTGCTGACATTGATAATGTATGTTTTGTATATCCCGAACGCGACAAGTAAAAAATTCGCGTTTAAAACATTAATTCCGTATCATATCGCGTTAACAACAATATTATCGATTATATTCCTGCTGCCGATATACCGCGGCGTTTCTTTAATTATATTTTTATTTGTTATTTTCTTGTCTATAATGATACCAATCGGCAGATCTGATTTTTCCAAATGGCCGATTTTTGAAAGTAAAGATAAAATATAATGTATATAATAGGATACTAATATTTTAGTATTTACAATATAAAATATTTATGGTATTGTTGAATTATGAGTGAACAATTGCTTTCATTAGATGTCGAGACAGATTCAACGATATTTGAAAAAAAGGAATACCTTACTCAGCAGCTTATCACATATATAGGCAATAAACGCTCTTTATTGAATTTTATTGATAACGGGATCAAATTAGTTCAAAAAAAACTGCAAAAGAAAAAATTACGAATGTTTGATGTTTTTAGCGGGTCAGGTATTGTAGCAAGGTATTTCAAACAATATTCTGATTTATTAATCGTAAATGATTTAGAATATTATTCATATATTATTAATCAATGTTACTTATCAAATGAGAATAAAATCGATTTTCATTCTTTACGAGAGTATTATCAGGAATTAATCGCAAATTCCAAAAAAGAATTAATAAAAGGAATAATTTCTGAATTATACGCTCCAAAAAATGATAATGATATTAAAACTGATGAAAGAGTGTTTTATACAAACAGAAACGCGATGTTTATTGATACCATGAGACAATTGATTTGTAAAATACCAAGCGATTATCAAAAATATTTTTTAGCGCCTTTGCTGTCTGAAGCGTCTATTCATGCAAACACATCAGGAGTTTTTAAAGGCTTTTATAAAAATAAAGAAACAGGCGTCGGTCAATTTGGAGGAAGAAATCAGGATGCCTTGTTAAGAATTACCGGCGATATAAAATTACCGTTTCCAATATTCAGTAATTTTAATTGTGATACTGTTATTTACAATGACGATTCTAATAAAATAATTAATATACTGCCTGAAGTTGATATAGCGTATTTGGATCCCCCTTATAACCAACATCCGTACGGTTCAAATTATTTTATGTTAAATTTAATTCTTGATTATAAATACCCGGATAAAATCAGCAAGATTTCTGGCATACCGGAAGACTGGAATCGTTCTTTTTATAATAAGGGAAATTACGCTTTAGATTCATTAACGCATCTTGTTGAAAATATAAACGCGAAATTTGTATTAATTACATTTAATTCAGATGGATTTATAACTGTCGATCAAATGAAAAACATGTTAAGTAAATACGGAAAACTTGAAGTATTAGAAACAAAGTATAATACATTTAGAGGAAGCAGAAATTTAAATAATCGTGAAATTCATGTAAAAGAATACTTGTATTTACTGGAGAAATAGTATGGAATACGGCATCTGTTCGTGGTTTGGATATAAGTATCCGCATGAAGATAGAATAAAAATGATTAAAAACGCCGGTTTTCAATCTGTTATGACATGGTGGGGAGAAGGTTCCAAAGAAGGAAATGAAGTAAGCGAAACAAAGCCGGATATTATCAGAAAGCACGGTTTAAAAATTGAAAACGCGCATTTTTCTTTTGCCGGTATAAATTCAATGTGGGAAGATACGCTTGATGGTGAGGAAATGCTTAAAAGATATTTTTCATATATAGACGATTGTAAAAAATTCGAAATCCCGACAGCTGTAATGCATCTAACAAGCGGTGAAAAAACGCCTCCTTTTGGGCAGACAGGGCTTAACAGATTTAAACAGCTTATCGATAAAGCGGAAAGAAACGGAATTACAATCGCTTTTGAAAATGTTAGAAAATTTGAATATCTTGAATTTCTTTTTGCCAATATTGATTCTGATAACTTAAAATTTTGCTACGACTGCGGGCATGAAAATTGTTTTACCCCCGGAGTCGATTATCTTTCGAAGTATGGTGAAAAGCTTGCCGCTTTACATTTACATGATAATGACGGCACAGGAGATCAGCATATGCTTCCTTTTAGCGGTACTGTTAATTGGGAAAAGGTAATTAATAAAATAAAAGAACTAAATTACAAAGGCGCTTTATCTTTAGAAGTTGACGCGCAATACAGTAATGTTCTGGATAAATATTCCCCGGAATGTTTCTTACAAGAGGCGAAAAACAGAGCGTATAAACTTATGAATATGTAAAAGATTTGATTTTTATTAATTTTTTACTGTTCAAATATTAATATTGGATATATAATTTAACGCGAATGAATAATATAACACAAGACGATCAAAATAATAAAAAAACTTTTATAGCTTCTAATATTATTTTATTAGGGCTTGTAAGTTTTTTTACGGATATCAGTACAGAAATGGTTTACCCCATTCTTCCTTTGTATTTATCTACAATAATGGGGGCAACGCCTACAATAATCGGGATAATTGAAGGTATAGCGGAAAGTCTGGCAAGCGTTATTAAATTATTTTCCGGGATTGTTGCCGATAAATACGGCAATAAAAAACGCATTGCGTTTTTCGGCTATTCCGCTTCGGTACTTAATAAAATAATTATATTGTTATCTGCAACATGGACAGGCGTTTTGCTGGCAAGAATAGTTGATCGTTTCGGTAAGGGTATTAGAACTGCGCCAAGAGACGCATTAATCGCTGAATCTTCGGATAAATCGCAGCTGGGTAAGGCTTACGGCCTTCACAAAGGATTGGATTTACTAGGAACAGCAGTTGGAATATTGCTGGCTTATATTATTCTGCGTCAGAGTGACAGCGATTATAAGAAAATATTTTTATATTCATTAATTCCTGCAATAATTGGAATTATAATCATTTTGTTTGTTAAAGATAAAAAAGCGGAAATAACAAAAAAATTAGTTTCTTTTAAATGGAAAACTCTGGACAAGAGGTTAAAATTGTTTCTGGTTTTTGTTTTTATATTTACTCTTGGAAATTCATCGAATGCTTTTATTTTATTAAGAACTTACAATGCAGGATTTACAGCGCATAACGCAATTTTATTATATTTTTTATATAACATTGTAGCATCGGTATTATCGTACCCGTTTGGAAACCTGTCTGATAAAATCGGACGAAAAAACATGTTGTGTCTGGGATATTTTTTATATGGAATTGTTTATTTAGGAATAGGTTTATTTTCTGATAAAACTTTATTTATTATTTTGTTTATCATTTATGGTTTTTACACGGCGCTTACAACAGGCATAGAAAGAGCGCTTATTGTAGATATTGTGCCGGAAACGCAAAAGGCGAGCGCTCTTGGTTTACATGCCGCCATTGTTGGGATTGGATTACTGCCGGCTTCAATAATCGCAGGTATTTTATGGGATACTGTAAATCAATCAATGCCGTTCATTTTCGGCGGAATATTGGCGTTTATAACAAGCATAGGCGTATTTATAATTTTTTCGATACAAAAAAATGAGAAGCCTGTTGTATCAAACTAAAACTTCTAAATCAAAACCGCGGCGGGCAACTACCTTGCATGGAGCAAGAGTTCCCAGTTGAAGATCATTTCCATCTTTACCGCTTACAATTACCGCCGCGCCGTCGATTTCCGGCGCTTGGCAATATAGTCTTCCAAGCCATAAATTTTCTTCGTTTTTATCTGATTCGGTTATAAATTGTTCTTCGATTAATACTTCTAAATTTTGTCCTGTAAATCGATCCATATTTTTCTCTGTTATTGTCATTTGAAAATTTTCAATTTTTTGTTTACGTTCTTGCATGATTTTCGCAGGTACGCGATTTTTTATCGCAAATGCCGAGGTGCCTTCTTCGCGCGAATAGGTAAAACAGCCAAGCCAGTCCAAACTTGCTTTCTTTTGAAAATCGAGTAACGCCGTAAAATCCTCTTCTGTTTCTCCGGGAAAACCAAGCAAAAATGTAGAGCGGATAACCGCGTTCGGTAATTTTATACGAATTGTGCTGATCAATGAAAGATATTTTTCTGCCGTTCCGCAGCGGTTCATCGCCGCGAGTATTTTCGCTGATGAATGTTGGAATGGAATATCAAAGTACGGAAGAAAACGTGAATCCCGTTCAATTATATCCAGTATCTGCAAAGGAAAATGATCAGGATGTATATATAATAACCTAACCCAAAAATGCCCGTCTAGATTTGAAATTGCGTTCAGCAATTCCGCTAATTTTGATGATCCTTTTTCCTGATCCATTCCAAAAGCGCCGATATCCTGCCCAATAATGCATAGCTCTTTAATTCCCCGCTTAAGAAGTATGCGGCATTCATCAATAATATCCGGAATTAAACGGCTGACAAGTTTCCCTCGAATCAATGGAATGGCGCAATACGAACAATTATTATCACATCCCTCGCTGATTTTAACATAAGCTGATCCCGGTAACGATAACAAAGGCCTCTCTCCGGTTAATAAATTTTTACTTTTTTTCTTCTCTGCGTCCCTGTGCATCCTCTGCGAGAACTCTTCTTCTAATAATTTATTTCCAAAAATTTCTCCGGCTTTTTCCGTAATTTTTGCCAAATCTTCAACGCCCATAAAACCGTCTGCTTCTTTTAATTCTTCAGATAGTTCTTTCGCGTAACGCTGTGCGAGGCAGCCTGTAAGAAGGATTTTTTTCTTTGGATAAAGTTTCCGCCATTCAAGAACAGCGTTGATCGATTCCTGTTTCGCGCTTTCGATAAATCCGCAGGAGTTAACAATTATTAAATCTGCCGATTCCGCGTCGGCAGAATTTTCCCATCCTTCGTTATTCAGGCGGGCCATTATATTTTCTGCGTCAACTTGATTTTTTACGCATCCGAACGGATCGATAAAGTAACGCAATGGATTATTAACTGCCGGTTTCTAACCGAATGAGCACAAGGCGGTAACGATTTTCTTCGTCCCTGACCCAGCGAATATCGGCTACAACTACTTCGCCGGCCGAGCCAATATCTACCGGAATTGTCCGCCCTCCGCCGATAACCTGAAGCCTTGCCGTTTGGGCGTTTGATGCCCAAATGCGTATTCCGTTCTGAGCTTGAATATCCAGAACTTCCGAACGCTGAAAATATCTTTGGTTTCTGTCCCTGCGATCGCGTTCGTTAAGAATCTCCCAGCGGAACATACAGTAGCCTTGAAAATTAACCTGCAGCGTAAAAGGGTACGCGCTTACGGATGTCGGAATAACAGTAGTGCTCGCGGCGCTTACTGTATTCGATGTATACGGAATGGGCGGCTGTTCTGTTTCCGCGCTTATATATGCGCCCGCATCCGCGAGATAGAAATGAAGAAGAGCGCCCATTTCTATCTTATTTTTCGCAAAATCGGCTACCGTTATGCGCAATTCAGGAATCCCGTCGCTGTTAAGATCGATATTAACTTCCTGACTTAAATCCAGCACTTCAGTGCCGCCCGGAGTGCGGATGGTAACAGCCTCGCCGAGATTATAAAGTTCAAGTTTATATGTTTCGCTGCCTATAGGAATTAAAACAGAATCATTTTTATACATCCGCTTTTCCATCGAATTGCCTTCCATCATATATTCGGAAGTAGTTCGCGCCGCGGGCGCGGAAACAACAGGATTATTTTGACGGTTTTTTATTAGAGTCATAATACCCCAGCCGCCGAAACCTAAAACAAGCAATATGACAACGACAGGAATAACAAAACCCGGAAGACGCGGAGGGCTTTTTAAAAGTTGTTCCACAGGGATGGGCTGTTCCTGAATTCTAAGCGCTCTGTAAAGCGAAATTACTTTTTGAACGTCAAGTTCGAGATACGCTCCGTAATTTTTCAGAAACCCGATTATATAAGGTTCACCGGGAAAGAGCGCAAAATTCTCAGACTCCAGCGCTTCAAGGTATCGGATGGAAATATTTGTTTCACCGCTTATTTTATCTAAACTTAGACCTTTTTCGTTACGGGCGCTTTTTAATTTCTCTCCCAGAGATTCCATTAGATTTCCCTCACCTTAATCAGCATCTCTGAAGAGAAAATTGTTATACATATTTGCCGATGCCGGAGTGTCATACGCAAATCGCGCTTCCGGAATACCGACATTTGTTTTAATATTTGTAAAATCAAAACGCAGTTCGCCTTCAGCAATTGTCCGCCCTTCAATGCGGCGGATTAATTTTGTATCAGGATTAATGCTTAATGTTAACTCTCTGAAACCTTCGGCAATTGTGCGTCTTGAAAGGCGCAGCTTCATTACCCTTTCTCCTGAAGTGCCGTCCAGCGGTTCGGGATTAGGTCCTGTTAGAAAAGATGAAACATAATTGCGTCTTAAAAGCGAAAGCCCCTGAGCGCTTGCCATCCCTGCTCCTGAAGCTCTTTTATTAACAGCTTGATTCAACACTGCTCTGTATTCAGGCAGGTAGACAGTAAGCGCTTCACCGTTAAAAACAATAACTTGTTCTGCGGGACGGGTAAAATCGATCCGAAGAAAATTCGGAGTCAGGTAACTTGCATTTCCGATCATTTCGTTACTGCCCGAACGGATAGTAATTATCGCTTCATAATCTCTGATGGATGAGTAAGTATCTGACACCATTTCAAGATATTTTTCCGCTGTTATAATATCCTGTCCAAAGAGAAGAGTGATGCTGAATATAAATAAAAAAAACAGGGAAACCCCTCGTTTTGTCACAATTGAACCCCTATATATATTACTCTATAAATATTAGATTATTGATAAGGCTTCGTCAAGTTGACAATACCCCTTGCGGGTGATAACCTGAGCACAGGTCCAGTAGCTCAGGGGATAGAGCGGCCGCCTCCTAAGCGGCAGGTCGGCTGTTCGAGTCAGCCCTGGATCATTGCTCAAAAGCCCATGGCTTTTGAGCTTCGAGTTTCGCTTTGCGAAACTCGTGTATTTTTCAAGTTTTAACTTGAAAACAATGTAAATACATAAAAAAAGCGGCCGTCGTATAACGGCATTACCCTAGCTTCCCAAGCTCGTGACGCGGGTTCGACTCCCGTCGGCCGCTAAAATAAATATTACCAACAATATATGTGATAGGTGTAAAAACAATCACCTTTTAATAATGTGGGAGTCGAAACGGAGCCGCGGCGCCGAAGACGCGTGAGCGTCTGAGGGGTAAACCGGCAGGATGCCGGTTTAGCGGCGTAGACGGCCTGGAAGGAGCAAACAGGATGTTTGCGACTGGAAGGCGACTCCCGTCGGCCGCTAAAAAGAGTGTTTCTAACAGACTTGAAGGTGACTCCGTTATAATGTATTAAAAGAGTAATAACAGGAGAAAATCATGCTTAATTTTGATGAATTATGCGTTGAAAGGCCAATTGGTTCAGACGGAAACAATGGAATAATCAATTTATTAAATAAGGAATTTAGCGAATTAGAATATAAAATAATTGAATTGCCGTTTAATTGTTCTAAATGGGAAACAGAGAATTCGTTCATAGAACAAAATAATAAAAAAATAGAAATATTTCCAAGTCCATTTTCAAAAGAACTTAAAGGGATTTTTCCGATAAAATATGTTTCAACATTATCGAATTTAAAATCTATAAAGGATTTTAACGGTGTTCTGGTATTTAAAGATGAATTGACAAAAGCCGCATTAATGCCTAATAATTTCCCTTTTTATTTTCCTGATGAAGATAAATTAATATATGAAATTATTAGCGGCATAAACCCAAAAGGGATTATTACAATTAGCGGTCAAGATCCGGTATCCGGGTTAAATCCATTTCCAATTTTTGAAGATGTCAATTTTCAAGTGCCGTCGGCTTATGCTGCAAATTTGGATAATATTTCTGAAAACGATAAAATATCAATAGAAATAAATTCTAAAACAAACAAAGTAACTTCAAAACAGATTATTTATAAAAAAGACGGTTCATTAAAGGATGTAGTTTTAATTGCGGCGCATATGGACAGTAAATATTTTACTGAAGGCGCAATAGATAACGCTTCTGGTATATATACGCTAATTGAAATTGCAAAATTGCTAAAATTAGGAAATAGCGAATACTCGGTAGAAATTGTGCCTTTTAATGGAGAGGATAGCCCGGAAGTATCTGGTCAGTTAGCGTATTTGGATTATTTTAAAGAAAACAATTTAAATATAAAGTTGGTAATAAATATTGACGGCGTAGGGCATATTGGATCTGAAAATCATTTTTCTTTTTATAATTTTAATGAAAATGTTAAATCCGAAATTATTACAAAAAATAATTTAACAGAAGGCGAACAATGGTATTCCGGGGATCATAGTATATTTGCGTTTCAAGAAATACCCTGTATCGCAATAGTTGCAAGCAGTATGTTTTCAGATTTAATGAAAAATACTATACATACAAAAAAAGATAAAAAAGAACTTGTTGACATAAAATTATTAGAAGGATTGAGTAAAACGATAATTAAAATGTTAGATAAAATTCTTGAAAAAACGCAGTAAAACTCTATTTAAAGCTTTAACCCACATTCATCTCATTTTATTTATCAATTTTTTTACTTCTGAAAATAGCTACGTCCCTGATTCCATATCCGGCATTTTCCCAAAAATTATTTCCAATTTCGTTGTCTTTTAATACAAAAAGATTTATTCGTCTGATGCCGTCTTTGATAAAATTATTTTCAACTAATTCCTGTAATTTTTTGCCTATTCCGTTTTTTCTGTACTCGGGTTTAACAACTAAATGATAAATAACTCCTCTTCTGCCGTCGTTTCCGCCGATTATCGTTCCAATTATTTCCTTTTTATCATTTACCGCAATAAAACATGTATTTGGGTTTCTTTTTATAAATTTATTCAAGTAATATTTTGAATCGTCATGATCGTTTATTCCAACCCCGGCGGAGTTTTTCCATAAATCAATTATTACATTGTAATGCTTAATTTTCATTTTCTTTATTTTATACATTTAATTCTCCAAAAATAATAATTAATTAATCAAGATTTTTATTTATTTCTCCTATATATATTAATATATATATTTTTAATCCGGAAGTTATGTCAAAAAATGCTCCATTTTGTCTGTAATGATTTTCTTTTTTATAACTTTAAACACACATCAAGCGTTATTCTTAATACATATTCTCTTATGCCTTCCCTTTTGTTATACTCTCTTTTATCCCATTCTTCACCGGCTAAACTGTCACCGGAACACAAGATTTGTCCAAAATCTACATTATTGTATTGAGAAACTGCCATATAAGCGGAAGCTTCCATTTCTACAGTAACACATCCTTCGCTTTTTCTTTGGGCGGCTTTTGCGGATGTCTCTCTATAAAAAGCATCTGTTGTCCATGTTTTAGCTTTTATATATGGTATCTTTTTTATCGATAATTCTTCTTCAATAATTTTTATAACACGTTCATTAGCTGTAATTTCTCTGGACGGTTTTACATAATGATACGACGTACCTTCGTCTCTGACAGCTGCAGTTGGTATAATTAAATGTCCTACTGCAAGTTCTTTTTGCAAAACTCCGCACATACCGCACGCTATAAATTTTCTGCAGCCCATTTCCGTGAGTTCTTCAATTTGTCCGGCTGCAAGAGGAGACCCAACAGCAGCTTGTATTAAGCAAATTTTTTCTCCTTTGTAATCAAGCTCATACAATGGATAATTAATGCCTTCTGATAAAAAATTTGAACTTATTTTATTGGAATATTCCTTTAATATAATATTCATTTCTTTGGAAAAGAAACATAAAACACATTTTTCTGGGATACTTTCTATAGGTTTTATTATATTTGATGGTCTTATAAAAGCGTTTTTATCTTCATCAAATTCCAATATGGGAAATTCTTTTTGTATCATAATTTATACTCCTTTTTATTAAAATCATCTTTTGCTTTTTCATTTGTTTTCCGTTTTGCCAGAAAACTTCCTTAATTTATATTAATGTTTTTATACATTTCTAAATAACATAATTTATTACCGTCAGGTAAATCAATTGTCATATATTTTTCATATATATAACCGAATTTCTCATAAAATTTGACTGCTCCTAATGATGAATCCAATTTTAATTTATCATATTTTTCTAAATCTATATTTTTTTCCAATTCTTTTAATAATAATTTTCCATATCCGTTTCCTTGATATTCCGGTAAAATAAAAAATCTTTTTATTTCATTTTCAAATAATGTTCCAGTTCCAATAAATTCATTATTTTCCATTAAAACCATTATATATTCATTAGGCAATTGTTTTTCCATATTTTCTTTAGAGTGATGATTATGGAAAAAATCAACTGCACTTCTGGGATAATATTTTGGATATATTTCTTCAATAGTTTTATGGATAACTTCATAAATACCGTTAAAATGATCATTGCGAAAATTTATAATTTCCATAATCTTATTCCTATAAAAATTTATACAAAATTAAAGAATATTAATCAACCTTTTGCGTATTTTCCTGTATACGGGCAGCAGATTAAACATTTTAAACAGCAACAATAAAATAAACAAAATCCGCGCCGTTATTTATAAAAAGAACCCTGCTTTTATTAAACAGGGTTCTTTATCAAATTTGATTTCGCTAGTTATTAACCCAACAACCCTTTCGCTTTTTTTACAAAGCTCGCGACATCCAGCCCGTAACGGTCAACGAGGTAATCCTGTGTACCGACTTCGCCGAACTCGTCGTTTATGCCGATGCGCGCGAACTTGCAGCAGCTGTCTTTGCCGGCACAGCAGTTTTCAGCAAGGATTTCCGCGACTGCGCTGCCAAGTCCGCTCATCATTTGCGCGTTCTCCGCGCTGATGATTGCGCGTACTTTGCCGGCTTGGTTTAGAATCGCGTCTTTGTCAAT
>WQRN01000032.1 GCA_009786715.1 Treponema sp. | reverse complement strand
TTTTCCAGAAATATTTTATTATCGCCGTTTTCTTTAATTATCTCTTGCCTGCGGTTTTCAAACTTATCTCCTGCAAATTTCAGAAAAACAAGCGCTAAAACTGCGTCTCTGTTGGCGGACTTACTGCATTTATTCCGCAGGGCAACTCTGCAATTCCACATTATTGTTTCAAGGGTTACTGTTTTTTCTTTTTTCGCTCCTGATTTTGCTTTTGCCATTTATGCCTCGAGTTATTATAGCATGGATTTAATATTTAATTCTTAATTGTATTATATATTTTTATTTACTTGACAATTGTATAGCAACAATTCTACAATATCAACATGAAACTAGCGATCATTGGAAGCAGAAGTATTGAAAATCTCAACTTGGATGAATATATAAAAGAAAAACCAGATGTTATTATTAGCGGAGGCGCTAAAGGTGTTGATACAATCGCTTGGAAATGGGCATTAGAAAATCACATTGAAATAATTGTTCATAGACCGGATTACAATTTAAATGGTAAACATGCAGCTTTAAAACGTAATGACATAATAATAGACGAAGCTGATAAAATAATTGCCTTTTGGGATGGAAAAAGCACAGGGACAAAATATGTTATTGACAGAGCAAAAAAATTAAACAAACCCGTAGAGGTTATAAATATTATTGAATAAAAAACCCGATCATTAGACTAAAGTATCCGAAGGATACTAGTTGTGGCAGAGGAGGCTACAATGCCGCCTCCCCTAGTGGCAATTTAAAACAATCTTACCTCGCACCCTTCGTGTCGTCGTACAACAGCGTTTGAATGTTATCCAGGCGTTCAAGGATGGTGGAGATTTCGCCGAGCTGTTTAATTGCAAAGTAGTCGTCATAACTGGGCATTTGGCCTACGACGGTGCCGCAGGAACTGCAGACGACTGGGTTCCAAATATCGCTGTTTGGCATTTTAACAGGGGAACAGGTAAAATCTGTTGCGTTGCATTTTGGGCATACTGGTGTTTTGGTCATAAAAAACTCCTACTTTGTCATTATTAGGGAAAATAAGAGACTGTTGCGTTGCGGTCTCTTACGTCATAGTATAAATTATACTATATTATTTGGAATTTGTGTAGATGATGTTAAAAATTTATTTTTAATATTTTTAATTTCGGAGCATAAAAAAAGGGGCTCACCGCCCCTCTTCTATAATAAAAACTGTCCGATTATGCCGGAACAGTCATCTAGCGGGGTGTGTATATTCAGCTTTGCTGAAATATACATTCAAGCCCCGCAATTAATATTTTTAAAAGAAAAATAATTTTTGTCAAGCTGTTAAATAAATAATTTACTTGCCGGCTTTATTTCGTCTTCGTTAAAGCGTTTCCGTGATGATGCCCGTCTTCCCATTCTTCGGGGAAATGCAACGCGTCGTTAATAATCCAGCCTGTTGATTCTGTGCCGTTTGTATTAAATATAACTTTTATTCTTCCATTTTCGGTTATTTTGGTGAATGTTCCGGCTTTCCTATTATTATGCGCCAATGATGCGGAAAATTTTCCATCTGAAAGCAGCTGTATCGTCTGTCCGCCGTCGCTGTATGTTTCGGTTTTATTTTTGTGAGAGGATGAATATATTCCATACATTGCCGCGCAAATTACAATTAACGCGCAAATGGTTAAAAATAATAATTTATTATTTCTCGCCTTTTTAACCGCGTTTTCCTGCCTCTGAGCCTTTTTTCTGGATTTAAGGGCGCTTTTCGACATTTTATCC
The DNA here is from genome assembly GCA_009786715.1 of Treponema sp. The sequence goes on along the minus strand of WQRN01000032.1, from coordinate 14,762 downwards.
TCCTGATTTAAACATCCAAATTACTAACCAGCAGCGCGTTTTCTTCAATGAATTCGCGGCGGGGCTGGACTACCTCTCCCATCAGCGTGGTAAAAATGCGTTCAGCCTCTACAGTATCGTCAAGATGCACCTGAATAATGTTGCGTTTGTTCGGATCCATGGTTGTGTCGCATAACTGGTCGGGGTTCATTTCGCCTAACCCTTTGTAACGCTGAACTGTCACCTTATCTTCATCTTTGCCGGATTCAGAAAGAATTCTATCTTTTTCACCGTCATCGTACGCATAGAACGATTTTTTATCGTAACTGATCCTGTAAAGCGGCGGCATGGCAAGGTATACATGCCCCTGCTCAATAAGCGGAGTCATGTACCGATAAAAGAAAGTTAATAACAAAGTGCGGATGTGCGAACCGTCAACATCGGCATCAGCCATAATGATGATTTTATGATACCGGATTTTTGAGACATCAAAATCGTTGCCGCAGCCGGCGCCGATACTGGCGATGATTGGCTGCAATTTTTCGTTTGTGATAACTTTTTCGATTCGTTGCTTTTCAACATTGAGCATTTTACCCCACAGGGGAAGTATTGCCTGTGTGCGGCGATCGCGCCCGCCCTTGGCGGAACCGCCTGCGGAGTCGCCTTCCACGATAAATAATTCGCATTTTTCAGCGTCTTTTTCAGAACAATCGGCAAGTTTACCGGGCAAACCTGCGCTGTCCATCGCGTTTTTCCGGCGTGTCGCGTCACGCGCCTGGCGGGCGGCAATGCGGGCTTTTGCGGCAAGAACGGATTTTTCGAGGATATTGTTGATTACATCGGGATGTTGGTCAAAAAACAGTTCCAGCTGCTCGTTTACAAGGGATTCAACTATTCCCTTCACTTCGGAATTGCCAAGTTTACCCTTTGTTTGGCCTTCAAATTGCGGATTAGGAACTTTTACCGACAATACCGCGGTAAGGCCTTCGCGCACATCGTCGCCGGAAAGGGTTTCGTCTAATTTTTTGGAGTGTTTCGATTTTTTTAAAAATTCATTTAAAGTGCGGGTCAGCGCGGATTTAAAACCGACAAGATGGGTGCCGCCTTCGCGCGTGTTAATATCATTTACAAACGAAAACATTATTTCGTTAAAACCGTCATTGTACTGTATCGCGCATTCAACTTCGACTTCTCCGCCAAGGCCGTCTTCGCGCTTGCCGTCAAGAAAAACCGGCTCGTTGTACAGCACTGTTTTATTTTCGTTCAAGTATTCAACAAAGCTCTTTACGCCGCCTTCAAACATAAAATCGTGAACTTTAGGCGTGGTAAGCCGCTCGTCTCGAATCGTGATTTTTAAACCTTTATTCAAGAACGCAAGTTCCCGTAAACGGTTAGAAAGAGCGTCAAAATTGTGCGTGGTGGTCTCAAAAACCGAAGAATCGGCTTTCCAGCGGATTACAGTACCTTGACGGTTGGGCGTATAAGCGTATGGAAGCCCGTTAGCGCCAATTTCCCTTGCAGGGCCTTCGGCAATACCCACTTTATAACGCTGATGGTGGATTTTTCCGTCAATGTGAACATAAGCTTCGCACCACTCTGAAAGCGCGTTTACAACAGAAACGCCTACGCCGTGAAGGCCGCCTGAGACTTTATATGACTTTTTATCAAATTTTCCGCCGGCATGGAGCTTGGTCATGACCAATTCAAGGGCGCTGATTTTTTCTGTGGGGTGGATATCTATCGGGATGCCGCGGCCGTTGTCTTCGACACGAACCACATCGTTGCCTTCAAGAACCACAAGAATATTTGTACAGAAACCCTGCATGGCTTCGTCTACAGAATTGTCTACTACTTCAAAAACAAGGTGATGCAAGCCGTCTATGCCCGTTGTCCCGATATACATACCGGGGCGCATTCTGACCGCCTCTAAACCCTTTAAAACTGTTATATTTTGCGCAGAATAATTATTATCGGTGCTCATTTCGATATTATATAAAAAAAACAGGTTTAATAAAAGTGGTAGAGGGCATAAGCCCGAGGTCAAAAAATTATTAAATTTTAATAATTTTTCACTTGCCAAAAAAGCTGTAATAGGTTATATTGACTTCCTGTCTGTGGAGACGAATTCGGCTTGGGTGCAAATCCTGTGGATAAATTCTGGAAAAATCAACATAAAAAAAGCCAAAAAAAAGGAGTAAAATACTAATTCTTAAGGAAATTAGAAAACAAAGGCTAATTCCTTATAGGATAAGGACTTAATGAAATTCTAGCATATCAAATATTAAGTATATGTTATAAAATTTCATACGAAATTTGTAAAAGTTATCAACATAATCAATATTGAGCTTGTGTAAAACATGTTGATAGGTATCGTATAAGGGCAATAAAATGGCTGATTTGGATTACGAGGGTTTTTGGAATAAGGCTCTCATCCAACTGCGGAATGACCTAAGGGAGGAGGAATTCAGCGGTTGGTTTTCTAATATGAAATACCTACGGCACAATGTGTCGAATGCTGGCGACAGCATAATTGTAGGAATTCCCTCCGCTTTTCACCGTGATAAGGTGAATTCGATCTATTTAAATACCATTCATTCAACATTAAAGAAAGTTTCCGGCAAAGAAATCACTCTGGAAATGGAAATAATAGGAAAAACGGCTAAAAAAGCCGTCCCGCAAACTCNCCCTGACGAAGAAAATAACGACCAAGCCGTTGTAAAAGCGGAAAAAGCGCCAAAAGTAAAGGATAAAAGGGGCCAGCACCCCAACATGAGGGATGACTATACCTTCGACAAGTATATTAAAGGCGAAAATAACGGTTTCGCTGTAAATGCAGCCCACGCGATTAGTAAAAACCCGGGAAAGAGTTACAATCCTTTATTAATTTACGGCGGAGTCGGGCTTGGAAAAACCCATCTTATGCAGGCGATTGGTAATTTTATACACGAAAATTCGGAGAACAATGTTATTTTTATCACTTCAGAGAATTTTTTAAATGAATATATTGAGGGCATCAGGCAAGATACAACGAAATTATTTAAAAATAAGTACCGTCAGACTGATGTTTTATTGATTGACGATATTCAATTTTTAACAGATAAACCCGGCGTTCAGGATGAACTATATCACACTTTTAACACCCTGCTGGACGCGAAAAAGCAGCTGGTTTTTACCTGCGACCGCCCTATTTCGGAATTAAAAAAGTTTTCGGACCGACTTATTTCCCGTTTTGAACTTGGGGTTAAAGCGGATCTTCAGCCTCCGCGATATGAAGAACGCTGCGTCATTTTAAAATCTGCGGCGCAGAACCGCGGCGTCACCTTTCCTGATGAAGTTATCGACCTTATGGGAAAAAATATTTCGTCTAATGTTAGGGATTTAATTTCCGCGCTGAATAATTTAATCGCGTATGCGGAATTGATGGGAAAACCGATAACTCTAGAGGCAGCCCAGAAACATTTAAAAAATATTTTTAACGCCCCGAGGTTGTCCAATTTATCGATGGACAATATTATCCGCGTTGTCGCGGAAGACTACGGGCTTACCCCGAATGATTTAAAGGGTAAAAAAAGGACGCATAATATTACTTTTGCCCGTCAGATCGCGATGTTTGTCGGCAGGGAAATGACTGATTATTCAACAACAGAGCTAGGTCATGACTTTGGAGGGCGTGATCATACCACTGTAATGCATTCTATTAGTAAAATAAGGGATAAATTACTAACGGATCCCTCTTTGGAAACAAAAATTGACAGCCTTAAAAGAGCTGTTAATGAATTTAGTGCAAAACATTGAAAAAGATGTTATTATTATGTGGATAAGTTTTTGGCTGTGGAAACTGTGTAAAAAATTGCAATAGTTTGCATAGTTTGTTAGTTTATGTAAGTGTAATTAAATTAAGGAATTAGATGTGTTTTCCACATTTACGCCTGATTATTATTACTACTATTATTTATATATATAAATTTAGTATTAAGAGGAGGAAAAAAAATGAAATTTACATGTAATAAAGAGGTGCTGCTTAAAGAAATTTCAATAGCGCAGGAAATTATTTCTTCTAAAAACGCAATTTTAATTTTATCGAATATTTATCTTGAGACTGTTAAAAATAAATTGATAATAAAAGCAAAAGATATGAAAGTTAATTTTCATACCGAAGTGCCTGTTAATGTATTGGAAGAAGGATCAACAACTGTTTACGGCGATAAATTTTTTGGAATTATAAGCACTTTTCCAAATGATGAAATTGAATTTTCACAAAATGAAAACACTGTAATAATTAAACCTACAACTCAAAAAAAACCAGAGTATAAATTAAAATGTATTGCGTCAGATAAATTTCCTGAGTTCCCGGTTTCCAGCGAACCATTTTTTGAAATGCCTATTAAAGATTTTAGAGAGATGGTTCAACAAAGCGCGTTTGCCGTTTCCGATGATGAAACACGTTATTTTATGAACGGTGTTTACATGGAAAAAGCGGAAGATAAAATTAATATGGTTGCAACCGACGGAAGACGTTTAGCTTTTGTAGGAAAATCCGCTAATAAAAAAATAAATGATTTTGCCGGAATTATTATACCTCCTAAAATTCTTCAAACTATAATAAAAAGGTCGGGTGATGAAGGTTTAATAAATATTTCTATAAGCGATAAAATGATTTTTATTGATTTTGCGTCTTATAAATTTTCTTCGGTGTTGATAGAAGGAATGTTCCCCAATTATAAAAAAGTAATCCCTGAAAAACAGGATTTTTCTTTATCCGTAAAACGCGATGAAATGTTAAACGCCCTTCGCCGGGTTTCGCTGATGGTAGAAAAAAAATCGCATAGAATTTATCTTGGCGTTTCCTCGGGAAGAATGTCTGTGTATTCAGAGGAAAGTGAAATTGGAACAGTGGAAGATGAAATTCCGTGCAAATACGATGGAGACGACATAACAATCGCCCTTAATTACCGTTATCTGGAAGAACCGTTTAAAGTAATGACAGATGATGAAATTAAAATACGTTTTTCCAGCGCGACAAAGGCGATAACAATTGAACCTGTCCCTGAAAAAGATTTTTTCCATATCGTAATGCCCATGCAATCTTAGATTGCAGCAATCATAAGTTGCGATAATCGGTAACAGCGATGTTCTTTTCATCACTGCGGACAACTTCATTTAGAAATCTTGAAGACGCGGAAGTTTTTACAGGCGCAAAAGATGTTTTTCTTGTAGGTGAAAATGGGCAGGGAAAAACAAATTTTTTAGAAGCGCTTTATTTTTGCGCTTATGCTTCTTCTTTCCGCGCTGCGCGTGACGCTGAACTAGCTCGTAACGAATTTTCAAAAACAGGCGAAAAAGATTTTTCCGCGGAAGTTAAAATTTCGCAGTCTGAGAACGACAGCATACTTGTTAAGTTCGAAAACAATAAAAAAATAATATTTATAAACGGAAAACGCGCTGAAGACCGCAGGGAACTTTTGTCTATCGCGCCGAGTATTGTTTTTTGCCACGAAGATATGGAATTTGTAAGCGGAAGCCCCGAAAGACGGCGCTGGTTTTTTGATCAAACTTTAAGCCTTTATGATCCTGTTTATCTTGAAGATCTTCGCCGCTTTCGCAAGGTTTTAAAATCAAGGAATACGCTGCTCCGTGATTACGCCCAGGGAAAAACATCTGGAAACCCGGAGGCCGTGCTGGATGCGCTGGATCCTCAGTTTGCAATGTACGGGGCAAAATTGATGGAAAAGCGCGAAAAAGCTGCGCATGATTTTTCCGGTGTTTTAGGGCCCCTCTACGAAGAAGTATCCGGCATAAGCGGTATAAGCGCACGTTACGTTCAGTCATGGAAAGGTGAAAATATTATAGGCATCCTGCAGCAAAAGCGAGCCGCCGATATGGCAGCAGGTCTTTCGCTTTGCGGGCCCCACCGCGACCGCTATCAAATTGCACGTAACGGAATTGAGTTTACAGGCAGCGCTTCTACCGGGCAGAAAAGGTTATTGGCGCTGCTTTTAAGAGCCGCGCAGTCGCGCCGCTTTTCGGAAGTTACAGGGCAAAAACCTGTGCTGTTACTCGATGACGTTCTTCTTGAAATGGACGGCGAAAAAAGACGAAAGTTTTTAAACGTGCTGCCCGGATACGAACAGGCTTTTTATACATTTCTGCCCGAAGAGCCTTACCAGCGTTATCAAAAAGATGATACGCTTGTGTACAATGTTAACGGGGGAAAGGTTAATAAATGAAATCGGTAGGTGAAATTCTTTCGGATCTTTATGACGAAAGATTTATACAAAAAGCGCAGAGCTACTCAAAGATGTATGAGTCGTGGAAAGATATCACCGAAAAAAACGGAATTGCCGCAGCTGTTGATTATTCACGGATAAAAGATCTGGAAAAAGGTATTTTATATATCGAGATGGATCACCCGGGATGGAAGCAGATTCTTCAAACTAAACAAAGCAAACTGTTACACGATTTTCGTGTTCGATTCCCGGATTTGGAAATTACAGGCCTTTCTCTCATTCTTGGAAAAAACGGTCCGAAAAATAATTGCGAAGAAATTACACAGGATGAGCCGATTGCGCAGAAAGAAACAGATGATACTGAGAAGAAAGAAATAGAAACGAAAATTATTAATAAAGGTTTTGACGCGATTAAAGATGAGGATTTTAAAGAATCGTTAAAAAAATTGGGACAGGCAATCGAAGACTCCGGCCATTGAAACAACTTGTTTTTTTTGATAAACTAAATCATGGCGAAAACCGATACAACGGGTGAGTTACCCTTAGATGAACCTACAGGAAAAGTTATACCCATAGCGATAGAAGACGAAGTAAAAACAGACTATCTCAATTATGCAATGTCGGTAATTGTAAGCCGCGCCCTGCCCGATGTCCGGGACGGCCTTAAGCCGGTCCACAGGCGGCTCCTCTACTCGATGGATGAACTTGGACTTCGCCCCGGAGCCGTTACAAAGAAAAGCGCTCGTATCGTCGGTGATACGATGGGTAAATACCATCCCCACGGCGACCTGTCGCTTTATGACGCACTCGTGCGTATGGCGCAGGATTTTTCACTGCGCTACCCAATCGTGCACGGACAGGGAAACTTCGGCTCCATTGACGATGATCCTCCTGCAGCCATGCGTTACACTGAGGCGAAAATTTCCAAAATCGGCGATGAGATGCTCCGCGACTTGCACAAGGAAACTGTCGATTTTGTCCCCAATTTTGACGAGTCAGAAATTGAACCGGCTGTACTGCCCTCCGCCATTCCAAACCTGCTGATCAACGGTTCCAGCGGAATCGCTGTCGGTATGGCGACAAATATGGCTCCCCACAACATTGGCGAAATCTGTGACGCAATCTGCGCAATAATCGACAACCCTGATATTGCAAACGAAGATTTAATGAAATTTGTACAGGGCCCCGACTTCCCGACAGGCGGCGTAATTTTCGGCAGGAACGGCATAAGAGACGCGTATAAAACCGGGCGCGGAAAACTCCTTGTCCGCGGTAAGTTCAATGTTGAGACAACCAAGCAGGGCAAAGAAAAAATAGTTTTTACAGAAATTCCATACAATGTAAATAAAGCGATGCTTCTGGAAAAAATCGGCCAGTTAATGCGCGACAAAGTGATCGACGGTATCGCAAACGCAAACGACGAATCAGACCGCGATGGAATCCGTATCGTTGTCGAATTGAAAAAAGGAGCGATTCTAAAAGTCATTTTAAATCTGCTTTTCTCTAATACGCAGCTGCAAACCACCTTCGGGATCATCAATTTGGCGCTTGTCGGCGGAAAACCGCAGTTACTCACATTGAGAGAATTGGTCTACCACTTTGTAGAACATCGTGTCGATGTCGTAACACGCCGCACCCGCTTCGATTTACGCAAAGCCGAAGAACGCGCTCACATTTTAGAAGGGCTTATCATCGCTCTTGCGAACATCGACGAAGTCATAGCGATAATCAAGAAAAGCCGCGATGTGGCAACTGCCCGTCTTAAACTGCAGGAACGCTTTTTACTCACCGAGGCGCAGTCAGAGGCGATTGTCGAAATGCGTTTGGGCAGGCTTACAAGCCTAGAAGTTGAAAAAATCGAACAGGAACTTGCGGAATTAAAAACAAGAATCGCCTATTATAAATCGCTTTTAGCGGACGAAAAGAAACTGCGCGGAGTCATCAAAGACGAGACGAAAGAAATCGCCGAAAAGTACGGAGACAAGAGGCGCACAGAAATAGTCGCAGGCGAAGTTGAAAATATCAATATTGAAGATCTAATTAAAAAAGAAGAGATGATGATCATTATTTCAAATCTTGGCTATGTAAAACGGGTTCCCGTTTCAGCATATAAAAATCAAGGACGCGGAGGTAAAGGTATGCAAAGTGCAAAACTCTCGGAGGATGATTATGTCCGGCAAATTTTCGTAGCATCTACGCATGAGTATGTCATGTTCATTACAAGCGCAGGTAAGGCTTATTGGATGAAAGTTCATGAACTGCCTGAAGGAAGCAGAACCAGCAAGGGCTCCCACATAAAGAGCCTGCTCACTGTTTCGCCGAACGAAGATATTGCTGCAATTGTCTCGCTTAAGGATTTCAGCGACAACGAATTTATGTTTATGGGGACGGCTTGCGGCGTTGTTAAAAAAGTTAAAACATCCGAGTTTGTAAACGCAAAAACAAGGGGAATTGTCGCAATCAATCTTGATGAAGGCGACAAACTTGTAAGCGCCCTGTTAACAAAGGGCAAAGACGAAGTAGTGCTTATTTCCCGTAAAGGGCAGGCGCTTAGAACTCACGAGGACAATGTCCGCGCAATGGGTCGTTCTTCGCGCGGCGTAACAGGCATGAAACTTACCAACGGCGACGAACTTGCAGGAATGCTCAGAGTCGATGATAGTGAAAAAATGCTGATTCTCTCCGAATTCGGCTACGGCAAGAGAGTTGAGTTCAGCGAGTTTACCTCGCACGGGCGCGGCACGGGCGGCCAGAAGATTTACACAGTCGCTGATAAAACCGGCGAAATTGTCGGCTGCGTAAACGTCTCGGACAAAGAGGACATAATGTGCATTACAAGTCAGGGCAAGTCGATTAAGTTAAAAGTAAGCGACATCAGAGTGATGGGACGCTCCGCTCAGGGCGTGCGTATCCTCAGCATCGACAAGCCGGATTTTGTTATCGGATTGGACAGAATCGTTAAAGAAGACGATGCCGTAGGGGAATAAAACAAAGCCCTTACGAAGGTCGTTTTTCAAAGAAAAACAATTATATAAATCCGCGGTTTTCCGCGGATTTTTTTTGCTTTTTAGTTTATATTGATTGTAAGAGGTGTATATGAAAAATAGATTAATTATTACTTTAATAACCATTTGCTTAATGTGCTTTATCGCAGGTAACATAAGCGCACGCGCCATTGACGAGAAAGACACTCAAAAGGCAAGCGCAAGCAATAAGAATTTTTCCAACAATCTGGGAAAACAATGGTTTTTAACCAATGTAAAAGTCAACGGCGCCGACACCGGTTTTAGCCGCGAAGAGCTGGCAGTGTTTAACAGCGAAGAGATCTTTTCGATTAAATTTGAAGCCGGGCTTCTCTCCGGCGTAGCCGCGCCCAACCGCTATTCCGGTCCCTACACCGTTGGAGAAAATCAGTCAATTAAAATCCCACCCATGCGCTCAACTCTAATGGCCTCCATTTTTGAGTCCAAAAACCTAAAAGAAAACGACTATTACGTTTATTTACAAAGCGCCTACAAATGGAACCGCAAAGACCAATCACTGGAAATCTACTCAAAAACCGGCAACGACGAGGTAGTAATGAGTTTTGTTTGTAAGGAATAGTACAGACAAATTATTAAAGAAAAGGCTGCTTTTGGCAGCCTTTTTTATTGGATGTGCTGTTCGTGTGTTTCACGTGAAACACGCCCAAATAAGGAAATAAGGTGTCAGTCACCTACGCTATATGTGGTATGGCTAAAAATTTTGACTACGCTATTAGTAGCGTAGGTGACTGACACCAACAAATTTTTAAAAATTTTCAATTTCAATCAAGCGTCACGCATCTGCGCGCCATATATAGCTGACACAAATTCAAAAATTTATGTGTCGCGGGAGTAAACTGTGCGCAAGTTAAGAATCTTTATCGAAGGAGCAACGTATCATGTTACGTCAAGGACGAATAATAAAACCAGGGTTTTTGAAAAACCTCTGGGGCAGAAAATTTTTCTGCTTATCCTTGAAGAAGCCAAGGAAAAATTTTGTTTTGAGCTGCTTAATTTCTGTATCATGCCAACACATTTTCATCTGCTTATTAAACCTGCAGATGGAACCAATTTGGCAGATATAATGCAATGGATTAAGACTGGCTCGGCAAAATGTTGGAATCGTATTCATAAAGCAACGGATCATTTATGGGGAGATCGATATTTTGCAAAAGTCATTCAAAGTTCAAAAGAATTTGATATTGTGATGAACTACATCGACCAAAACCCGGTAAAAGCAGGGTTAGTAACCGCCCCAGAAGATTGGAAGTCATCAGGAGCATATTTAAGAAGTAATGGTGTTAGTAGCTTGAATTGCATTTAATTTGACGGTTGACGGTGTCAGTCACCTACGCTATATGTGGTGTGGTTAAAATTTTTGACTACGCTATTAGTGGTGTAGGTGACTGACACCATTTTTTCTTCTTTTCTAATCCTCTTTAGGCACTGCCCTTTCCGCTTTTTTCTCCCCTTGCCGCCTCTTCGCTTGAAGACGCTTTTCTTTGGCAGCCTTCCCAGGCTTGCTAGGTTTGCGTTTCTTTGGGAGCCTTGCAGCTGCGGCGATTAGCGCTTCCATGCGAAAGTACGCTCTTTCCAGATTTATCCGCTGTGAGCGTTCCTCATCAGAAGTGATAATTATTTCACCGCCGTTTGTAATCCTGTTCGCGAGGAGTGTCTTGATCCGCTCTATCTCAGTTTCGGAAAGCCCTGCTAGTTCATTTAACCGCAGCCTTAAAGTCACCTTGGTGTTCACTTTATTTACATTCTGGCCGCCGGGACCTCCTGAACGCGCGAAGGTTGCTTCTGAGAAAGTTAAAATCGATTGTTTTAATAAAAATGTGTCCATATTAAGTGGTGTCAGTCACCCGTCCGATTATGCACGCATAGCGTGTAGATGAAAAAAGCAGCAAGACGTGGCGCCCGATAAAAGTCAATGAGATTAAGTAGGCGCGAGGGCTTTAGCCCGAGTAGCGCGCCCCACGCTACTAATAGTGTAGCCTAAAATTTTTTATACACCATATATAGCGTAGGTGACTGACACCTTTCCTTTCTTCTCCTATTTTTTTACCACCAGTCTCCATAATTTTCTTAATAGCCCGATTTTGCCAAAAAGGAGCCAAATCAAAAGCAGAATTAATACCAGTATGGGAATGCCGTAAATCAATATACTGATTACTACAACAAGCAGGCCGGAAAGGAAGCCGCCAAAGCTGCCGAATAATTGTTTTATTTTTTCTGCAAGAGTTATGTTCTGGCGTGGTTTCATGGAAACCGGGCCTACCAGAGATAAATCGATTGTAGAGTAATCTACCTTGTTTCCAAGGTTGCGGAGCTGTGTGCCTGTGCTTTCAATCTCCCGCTGTAAATCCGCGATACGCGCTTCCACGGAAAGAATTTCCTCGATGTTGGCTGCTCTTCTAAGATATGATTGATATGTTCTTAGCAATTCGCGTTTTGATTCAAGCCGACTTTCAAGATCGAAATACTGCAAGGTCACGTCTTCGGTGGTTTCTGAACGCTGTAACAACCTTCCAATGCCGTTCATCTCTGCGAGAAATAATTCGTACTTGGGCGAAGGAACCCGCAGCGAATAATAGTTTGAATTTTCACCGACCGTTGTTGATGCGGAATACGCGCCGTATTCTTTAAGGAGGCTTGCTATCGATGCATCGGCCGCTTCGAGATTTTCTACTCTGATTTTGACGCTGGCACGTTTTACCAGTTTACGCTCATTGTCAGTCAAGTTGGCAGAGTCAGATTGATTCGCTTGAGTTAGATCGCTCCTGTTTGATGCCGCTTGAGCCCTAACGCTCCCGGCTCCTGATGCTTCCCCATAACTTACTTCTGAATCGTCATATGCGCGATATAGACCCCCGACGGATCCCATGCTTTTGGAAGCATAATGCGACGACTGCATTTCCGGCGCTTCCGCTGCACGGCCGCAGCCAAAAATAATAAGCGTGGTTAATAACACAAATAATATTATTTTTACTTTCATTTTACTCTCCTAATTGAATAATACTTTTAATTACAGTTTGTTACATACACTATATATAGCGTATATAAAAAATTTTCGACACTATATATAGCGTAGGTGACTGACACCTTTTTGCTTTTTTGTCCGTGACAGCTGGATAAAAGTATACTATAATGTTGTTGTTGGTAAAGGAGCTTTTTTAATGAAAAAATTTTCTATCACTCTTACTAAATTGGAGAATAAAAACACACATTGGGCTAAAAATAGAAAAGCTCTTATGGAGTTTCATATAAACCGCGATGTCAGAGCCGAATATGATTTAAACGATAGCCTTTTTTCTTTAACCGGAAACGTGATTCTTGCCGACATTAAGCAATGCAGGGAACTTTCTAATAAATTTAATCAAAAACAAGATCCTGCTCACCCTGACCGTTATATAAAAGCCGGTCACTTGTACGCGATGGGCTTAATCGATGAAATCCTTCACTTTGTTGTCGCGCTCTACCGCGAGGAAGTTCAGGGTGATGTGTTTGAAACTGCGCTGGACAGGCTTGAATCCAACCTTGGCGGAGATAAAATCGGGAAACTGTTAAATTCTTTCAATACGCAGTTCCCCCCGAAAGCCGTTTACAAAGGCGAAAAAAATGTTGACCAGTACTTGAAAGGCGCAGATGACGGTGAAAGCTGCCGCGCCCTTTCCATCGAAGAAACAATGCTTCTTTCGATTGCGAATCTTAATCCAGCTTTTAACCCGTTTAAATTTTTGTTTGACGATAAAGCCCTTTCCAAAGGTACCATTTATCCGAATGCAATCGAGGAATTAAAAGCGCATTTAAAAGAAATGCCTCCCTTCGGTCCCGATGATATGAATCTTTGGGATTTCCTTCGCTCACCTGCAATCGCTTTCCCTGATTCGCTTTTTGATCAGCTTGAATATATGCGAAGGCATTGGGGGCTTCTCATCTCCAAATTTATGTCCCGTATTTTAATGAGCCTTGATGTTATAAGCGAAGAAAATAAACCCGGTTTTATGGGTCCGGGGCCAAGCAATGTGCTTACATTCGCAGGGTTAGATGAATATGAACGGTTCAGCCCCGATCAGGACTGGATGCCAAAAACAGTTTTAATTGCAAAAAGCACCCTTGTCTGGCTTTTTCAAATGTCTCAAAAATACGGCAGAGAAATTAACCGTCTTGATCTAATCCCCGACGAAGAGCTCGATGAGCTTGCGCGGCGCGGTTTTACAGGTTTGTGGCTTATCGGTGTGTGGGAGAGAAGTCAGGCAAGCAAGACTATTAAACAATGGACAGGGAATCCTGAAGCGGCGGCTTCAGCTTACAGTTTGAATGATTATGACATAGCCGGAGAACTTGGCGGCTGGGGAGCGCTTTGCAATTTGCGCGAACGCTGTATGTGCCGGGGGATTCGTCTTGGTTCCGATATGGTTCCGAATCACACAGGCATCGACAGTAAATGGATGATAGAACACCCCGACAGATTTTTACAGCTTCCATATCCGCCCTTCCCAACTTACAATTACAACTGCGGCAATCTTTCTGGCAGAGACGATATAACGGTTCAGATCGAAGAGCATTATTTTTCACGAAGTGACGCGGCTGTCGTTTTTAAACGAATCGATAACCGCTCAGGCGAAACGCGCTACATCTACCACGGCAACGACGGCACTTCCATGCCCTGGAATGATACGGCGCAGATTGACTTTTTAAACGCCGAAGCGCGTGAAGCTGTTATCCGTACAATTATCGGAGTGTGCCAGCAGTTTTCGATAGTGCGCTTCGATGCCGCAATGACACTTGCAAAGCGTCATATTCAGCGGCTTTGGTTTCCCGCGCCCGGCTCAGGCGGAGCAATCGCAAGCCGCGCGGAACATTCAATCTCTACAGAAGATTTTAACAACCGCATCCCTAATGAGTTCTGGCGCGAAGTTGTCGACCGCTGCGCGTCAGAAGCGCCTAACACCCTGCTGCTTGCCGAAGCTTTCTGGATGATGGAAGGCTACTTTGTCCGCACTCTAGGAATGCACCGCGTTTACAACTCGGCTTTTATGAATATGCTTAAAAACGAAGAAAATGATAAATACCGCGCGACAATTAAAAACACAATGGAATTTGATCCTGAAATTTTGAAACGCTTCGTCAACTTTATGAATAATCCCGATGAAGAAACCGCTGTTGCCCAGTTCGGCAAGGGCGATAAATATTTCGGTATCTGTACATTGCTTGTAACAATGCCGGGGCTTCCCATGTTCGGCCACGGGCAGATTGAAGGCTTTGAAGAAAAATACGGCATGGAATACCGCCGCTCGTACCGCGATGAACAGCCGGACGGCTATCTTGTGGATCGGCATGAACATGAAATTTTTCCTTTGATGAAAAGACGCGCTCTATTTTCCGGCAGCGCGCAATTCAGAATTTTCGATCTTTACTGTTCGGGCGGTTATGTTAACGAAAATGTTTTTGCGTATTGTAACCGCGCATGGATTAACGGCTGTGATGAAAGAGCTTTAATATTCTACAACAATTCATACTATGAAAC
>WQRN01000031.1 GCA_009786715.1 Treponema sp. | reverse complement strand
ATGAGGCTCGGTGGAATTGTAATAAACGCAGTCGCCTTGATTCAGCTCAATATCGTGGCCGCTGATCGATATCAGCAGCCGCCCCTCCAATACATAGTTTAGTTCCTGTCCCGGGTGAGTATTTAAACTTATAGGCTTACTTTCAGTTTCCGCCGATGCTTCAACAATGAACGGTTCGGCTCTTTTATTATGAAAATTGTAGGCAAGATTCCAGTAGCCGTACATCGGGCGGCGGCTAACTTCGGGAGCTTGTCCTGCGCGTGTAACGCAGTATGTTTTTAATTTTGACGCTGCGCCGCTTATCAATTCTGACAAGTCAACTTTAAAATGCGCCGCGATTTCTACAAGCACCCCTACGGGAAATTCCTTTTCGCATTTTTCCCACGCGGTATATTCAGCCGGATCAAAACCTAACTCTTTTGCAAGAGTTTCGGCGGATATTTCCGCAATTTCTCTCAGAACCTTTACACGGGCTGATACTTCTTTTACATCCTCTCTCATTTTCTTCCTCTTGTTTCTATCGTTCCGTCGGAACGCGCGATAAATACTATCGGCGGCTTTCGGGTAAAAAACCCGTTTTCCACGACGCCGGGGATTTGATTTAATTCTGTTTCCATTAGCGAAGGGTCGATGGGCTTGCTTTGCAAACCGGCAGGTCTAAAGCGGATGTCCAGAATTAGATTGCCGTGCTCGGTGATTACAGGCCCGGCTTTTCGTAACGCTTCTCTAAGAGTAACATCCGCGCCAAGTTTGTCAAGCGTTTTTGTTACCTGGACTCTCGCTTCGGGGACAACCTCAACAGGAACCGGAAAGCCGTAGCCAAGAGATTCCGTCACCTTCGATTCATCAATAATAATCGCAAATTCTTTTGAGGTATAAGCGGCAATTTTTTCGATTAGATGAGCGCCCCCTCCTCCCTTGATTAAATAATTCTTCGGATCAACTTCGTCCGCGCCGTCGATGGTTAAATCGAGGCCATCTGAAAGCTGCCGCGAGTTTAAGGTAAAAAAGGGAATTTTAAGTTTTTCACATTCTATCTCTGTCTGAAAACTTGTCGCAAACGCGTAAATGTCGCGTAACACACCCTGAGCAAGAAGTTCTCCGACTCTGCGGACTGCGTGAACGGCGGTAGAGCCGGTGCCGAGGCCGAGTTTCATTCCGCTTTTTACCATTGCGTCTACCGCGGCTTTTCCCGCGGCGGCTTTCATCAAATTTACTGTATTTTGTTCCATGTTTCCGCTCCTAATTTATTTATTTGCAGCAGATGTTTTTCCGGCAGTTCTTTTTCAAAAAATTTGGCATACTGCATACAGGCTTGGCGTATAACCATGTCGTATCCGTTAATTGTTTTGCATCCGGCTGTCATCGCGCGTTTTAACAGCGGCGTAACAGGCGGAGTGTATATCAAATCCATGACAGCTTCTTTCCCTGTAAAAGTGTAAGATTCGATAGGATCTGATGTATCATATCCTTCCATGCCGACAGAGCTGGTCTGAATAATAATATCATTGTATTTATACATATCTTCGATCCCATGATTATCCAATCCTCCCCATTTGAAATTGTACTTGGACGCGATATTTTTAGCTTTGTGAACAGTGCGGTTTAAAATCAGCGCTTTACCTCCAAGCTTTGAGATTTCGGACGCGACTGCGCGAGAAACGCCGCCCGCTCCGATGATGGAAATTTTCATGCGTTTTAAATTCTTTTTACCGGCGAATTCCAAAAGCGATGCCGCAAAACCGCCGCAGTCTGTGTTGTCGCCGTGCCATTCGTCCCCGCAGCGGTAAACAGTATTGCACGCGTCAACAGATTGCACTACAGCAGACTTTTTTGATAAATGATGAAGAACCGCTTCCTTGTACGGAACGGTGATCGAGAGCCCCTGAACATCAAGCTCTCTTGCAAGTTCCATAAAATCATCAACAGAATTTGTAGGAAACGGAACATATACCGAATCCGCGTTTTCCAGATTAAAAATATTATTAAAAAACCACGGGCTTACGGTTTTTTTAAGCGGATTGCCGACAGCGCCGAAAACCTTTGTTTTTTTTGTTATTTTCCGGAAACGGTATAATTCCTCAAGTTCTACAATGTCAACTTGTCCGGGGCCGCCTGTAGTTACGTTATCAGATAACGGCGAGGAATAAGTGAGAAACGATCCGAATCTTTCGGCGAGAATTCTTGAATAGACGCCGTAATGACCCATGCCGATTAAAATTTTATCCTTGCCTGCGAATATTTTTGAAGCTTCGTATATTTTTAAAACATCCTGCGTGGATTTTACAGCGAGCGCCACTTTTACAATTTCGTCTCCCGCGCGCCTCATCGATTTTATTTTTTCGGGGATGTCATCAATAATATCATTTACATTATGATAAGAGCGTATAATTCTTGTTCCGAATGTGCGCGCGGCTTCTTCGATGCTTGGCACATCAAAATCATCTTCGATATCGATATACGCGAAATTCAATCTTGAATCTTCGTTAGCGTAAGCGAGACCGTTTGCGAGAATTTTAACCCTTGTGCCTTCGCCGCCTGAATAATGTCCGCCGTCAACATCGCGCCTGATTGTAAGAATTACAGGAACGCCAGCAAGTTCCGGGAAACGGCGTATGTATAATCGTTCATCGGCATCAAGGCAATCTACGCGCAATTCCGCAATGTCTATGATCTTGCGGTATTTATTTAAAATTTCCAGATCCCTTTTCATGGTTTTTCCGGTAAGACACAAACATAGTTTAGCCATAATTTCTCCCTAAAAAAATCTTTTAAAAATCGGGGCGGTAAATATAGATTGCCGCAACATGTCCCGCGCTGTTAAAATTTATTCTCATCATTAAAGGCCAGTTTTTACCGTTAATCGCAAAGAGCGCGTAATCGCCTTTATCTTCCGCACCGCTCAATGTCAGTAAAACAACAGCTTTTCTGTCTCCGTCCGAAACGCCGTGAGTTGAAGAAAGCCTGACCTGCCAAATCCTGTCTCTGTAGATATAAAAATCCGCTCCGTTGTATTGGAAAACAACATCGTCCTGCCAGACTTCGCTGCCTCTGTCCGCGACAACCGATCTCGGCGGCCCGTGTTTTTCTAGAAGATCCGCCATCATCATCCCGACAAAAGAAAGCTGCTCATCATTGCTGAGACCTGCGTATATAGGCTGATTTTGCGCCCAAAGAGGGATAGAATAAACTAATAATAATAAAAAAAAATGCCGTTTCATGACTTATCTTTAGTGTGTCGTAACGCTTGAAAACATAATATTATCATTTTGATACAAAGAATAATTACTACTATGTGGAGAATGACTTTTACTACTTCTAATACAAAAACTACCATATGTCCTCCTCAAAACCACTTAATAATTATATCAATTGTGCTCATTATGCTGAATATCCCTGCAACCATACCGGCTACTAGTAAAAATTTTATAACAGGATGTTCCGGTTTATTCATGACTTCCAGCATCCTTTCCAAAGTTCCATTTATATTATCAAGAGGGGAACCTTCGCCTGTCAAGACAGTCTCGGTTGAGGTTCTAATTTATCCGTGATTTTTGCCATATCTTTTTCTCCTATTTTTTAGTTTCTGTTAATATCCATGTTTTCCCGCTGACACGCAGAATTCCGCTGCCGGAGATCCATACATTTACGCCTGAACGCACCGGAAAAGCGGGTATTTCACTTTTTTCGGCCAATATAGGTTTTGCAAAAGGCGAGGCTCCGTACCATAAACCTTCAAAGACAGGGATCGGCAGTGAAACTGCCGTTTCCGCGGTAATGCGGCGCCTGTCAAAGTTTGATGTTATGGTTTTTTCAGCGATATAACGCCAATCAGGCAGCCAGGGGTCTTCGCAGACATCTTCGTCCAATGTGCGATTTGAAAAAAGTTCCCTGAATCTGATCCAGTCAAAATTGGCGGGAATTTTTAATAAATTCCCGTCGTTGGCAAGCGACAGTTCCCAGTAGAAAACAGCGTCCGGCCCCGCTTCCCAGCTAAGGCATAAATAGCTGCCGTTTACATCGAAGGGAAATAGCGCTCCTGCCGGTTTAAAAACCCCCGCGAAGAGGTTGTATTCCGGCCAATACGGCCAGGCGGTAACGGGGTTTGTCCAGGTAACCGGAATTTCAATTTCAATTGTGTTTTGAGAACCGCGCGGTAAATATAATCCTGTTTGTTTTTGACCGCTTGCGTCTATCCATTCCAGCCGCCAATGAGGTTCGCCGAGCAGCGAGACCCATGACTCCGGGGTTTCCGGAAACTCCAGCTTGTAACTGGAGGGAAACCTGTCCGTGCAGGAGATTAGCTGCACAGACAAAATAAAGAAAATTGTCAATTTGAGATGTATTATTTTCATAACTATATATGGCGCGAGAGTACGAAAAAGCTTGATTGAAAAATAAGAAAAATTAAATTTTTACGGAAATTTTTTATTTTTTAGACTAATTACAGATTTTTTACCGCTTGTTTTATTAAATCCAGATGTTCTTGAATTTGCTGCAAATTCTTGCAGATAATTTCTATAGATTTTTTATTATTATCGATGGCGCCATTGGCAAGGTATTCTACAGATGTATTAAGTGAACCCGCTATACGTATCGCTTCATTAACCCGCGGATATATGCATTTCGATATCCACCCCTGAAATGTATTAAAACTAATACCTGAGTTCTTTGCTACCCATTCATGGGTAGTATTCTGCATTTTTATCTCTTTTTTGACGTTTTCCCAGAAAACAGACGCGTTATCATTCATATCAATTTTATTTTAGCTGAAAAAAGTTCAAAACATATCTAAATGGACTGCAAAGCACTTGATTAATATGTCCAAATAGACTTAAAATAGTCATATAATATCTGTTTAGATATACTATTAATATTTTTATTAATATTAATAGACTACCAACTTTAGGAGAAAAAAGATGAAGAAGAGATTTTTAATGGCGGGAATTGTTGGGGTTTTACTGGCGCTGACGCTGGTATTTTCGGGATGTGATTTACTTGAGCCTGATCAGCCGGGGACTATAATTCTTAGGAATACATCGACGTTTACTTATGATAGTAGTATATCTGGCTATCTTCTCTACTACAGCGATGGTTCTACTCACTCGTATGGAACTTGCTACAGAAATAGTACTCTTACTTTTAACGATGTTCCAATCGGAACTAATTTTAGACTAAGAGTAACAGATGGATATTATGATACTTATTATACTCTTTCCTTCTCATTATCATCAGGTGAAACGAGAACATATGTTTTTAATGGCTACACCCTTTCCTTACAGTAAGAATATTACAAATAGAAATAATGGAATTGTAATAGATTAGTTTTTAATTATTACATTCTGTTATTTCTTTTCCGAACGGCGGTTCATGGTTTTATAAGCCCATATTGATTGGCTTTTTCCATGCGCCGCTTTTTTTATCTGTATCAATCAATAATTTAGTATATAATTAATAAAAGGAATAAATGTGAATATAATTTTCTGGGATACGGAAACAAATGGTTTGGAAAAATATCACAGCGTCCTTTCAATTTCCGCGCTAAAATGCTCTCTGGTTATTGAAGGCGAAAAAGCGAACAGCGAAATTATAGACAGATACGACCGTTTTTATTTCCGCAAACCCGGCGAAGAGATTGGAAAAGAGGCGGTAAATGTAAACGGTTTAACCGATGAAGTAATAGGCAGGCGAAGAAGCGGCGCCGATTATCCTGAAAATTTCCAGGACGACATTGATTCATTCCGCCGATTTTGCTCGGATACAAAGCATTTCGCGGGACATAACATATTCTATGATAAACAATATATCAATTTCTGGCTTCCCAATATGTTCTGCACGATGACATCCAATAACAAAATAATCGGTTTAAAACGGCGCAATGGAAAACCTAAATTTCCATCTTTAAAAGAAACGGCAAATTTTTACGGCGTTGAAATAGATAATAATGAACTGCATGGCAGTATGTATGATTCATTCGTTACTTATCAGATATTTTTAAAGATGATTGAACATGATAAAGCAAAACACAAGGCGCTGGAATTTTTAAAGTAATGGTGTCATTCACCTTCGATGCCGGCATCATACGCTATATATGGTGTATCTAATTTTTTAAACCACGCTATTAGTAGCGTAGGTGACTGACACCTTGAGTTTTCCTCAAAAATTGACGATAATTAAGGCAAATGGCAGATTCAAATGTTACCGCCTATGTTGAGACGCTCCAACAGGTGCTGGATGCAAGAAAGGACTGGCTGGAAAGAACAGAATTAGTTAGACTCAAAGATGAACTTAGGATGTATCAAGTCTCCTTCGCTTCTTTGTACAATATATATCTAAAGAAAAAATTAATAGACGAAGACCCGTATAAACAAGATACCAAAATTACCGAACTTACAGTGCCCGACAACAGCATTTTTCAAGAAGCAAAAAAAATAGAGCAGCTCTCCATTCGATTGTCAAATTATGACAGCCAGCTCGACTTTTTAGTAAACTTCTATCAATTAGGCGTGGATTTCCTGAATCTTGACCGGATAAAAAGAATAGTCGGCCTTGTGCGCTACATCGACTGGTGCAGTTTAGTTCCGGATTCCCAATCCTTTATGACCAAATATGTTTCTGAAATGACAATAAACGCAAAAGTCGGCGTGGATCAGCTTACCCTCAGCATAATCGGCGAGAGCATGTCCAAATTGTCAAAAACAACCGCTTCCAGTATGGGTATTTTAAAAGATTTAAATACCTTTTACAGAGAAATATACAAACTCAATATACGGAAAAATGCCACAAAGGATCTGTCGGCAGGCGAGGCGACGCTTGAAAATATCAAGAAGAAAGTGAATGCCGCGATGCCGGGTTCTCCCTTCTACAAAGAACTGATAGAAGAAATAATTAAAGAAGATTATTCATCCAGCGGAGTCGATCTCAGAGACACAATTTTAAATAGTTTAAAGGTTGCAGATACCGCGAAAAAAACGGTAAAACAAGAAGTCAATTACAAACAGATTCTTTTAGACGGTATAGTTGTCATTGGCGGCGCGTCGAGTTCTTTAACGGAAATCCAATCGAAACTTATGGAAAATCAGGCAGTAATGGACAGCCATAAGAAAGGTTTTTTAGAAAGTATCAGAGAACTTATAAGACAAATTACCAACGCCGAGCCGCCTGAGGTTATTTACGCGGTTGAAAGTATGGACTCAACTAAGGGAGTCCCTGTAAAAGAAAAGGTAAATTTTCATTCATTGATGGATGAACTCGATAAAAAGAATAAAATTCTGACCAGTTTTAACCGCGGACCCGCGTATAATAAACTTTCTGCCATGACGGAAGAACAGATTATCGGCTATTTGGAGAAAAACATCAGAGAAGTGACCAATTACCACAGAATTCTCGGCGCTCTGGATGAATTCTTCAAGGCAAATGTCGTGCAGGAAGACAGAGGCAAAATTAAAGGTATAAAACCCGAACTTTCGGCGTTAAAGAATACCTATGTAAAAGCGAATCAGCTTCGATACGATTACAGCGCTCAGAAAGAAGAAGCGGAACAAATGAAGCGCCTTGGGATTAATGCCGACGCGGCTGCTCTTCCGGCCGGTGTTCCTGCGGTTCCTGCGGCGGCTCCTGCTTCCGGCAGCTAATATTCTATAAAAACCGGTTTTTCTGCTATAATTTTATGCCGATATATAATGTATCTGCCGATAAAGCGGCGGATACTAATACGATACTGCAAACGGGTAATTATTTGTCTGCATTTATAAAACCACTTGTGGCTTTGTTAATTACAATCCTCATTTTTGCCGGATTTACTTTTCTGGCAGATATTGAAGTGCTGGATTTTATCCAGACTCGTTTTTATAATCCGTCCGCCGTAAATTCCCATGCAAAAGAAAATGCCATAGACTGTGAAATTGCCGGGACTCATATAAACGATCTTTATTCAAAATTTGAATTGACATTAACCGAGCCTGCTATTCGCAGCAGTTTCCTTTATAATCAAAGCGCCGATGATATTTACGAACGCTCCAGAATATACGGAATATTGATGGAATCAACCGGCGGTCTTCAATCTATACAATTTGTTGATAATAACGGAATAAGGCTTCATTATTCAACTTCCGCGCGCGATATTATGAGCCAGAGTCAGACATCAACCGCGTATCGCAATTACAACGAGGATCAACAGTCTTTACCCTATGAAACTGTAAGCGTACATGACGGCAGCGAACCGAAGATAGTTATGGACGAACGCGGCGACAGAATTATTTTTTCGTTTCCGTTTCACGATTCCATGGATGTTTACCGCGGTACAGCGCTTTTTTCAGTGTCAATTAACGCGTTTGCTCAGAGATTAATCGCCCAGGGGCGTTTGAAAGTAAACGATAGTATTTCTGTAATAGGGGAGCCTGCCGGAATTCTTTTGGGATGCCCTGAAACATCAAGGTCTGTTATCTTGCGCAGAGTTTCGGAAATCTGGAGCGAAAGCGCGCAGAATTATGTAACGCTGGATGCCGAAGATTCAGGAATCGCATTCTCTCTTATTTCCGGCAAAACAAATCAGGGGATATTTTTCGGACGTCTTGTAAACAGTTATTTATTCTCAATTTCCGAACCCATGAAACTTATTTTGCAGGTTTCCGCGTTCCTTACTTTCTTTCTAGCATTATTCTTCCTGTTGAATATTAAACCCAATCCTGTAACGGTCGTGCGTAACCGCGTCAGGCGTTTAAGGGATAACCTTTTTGAACAGCTCTATGTTAATAAATCCGGTCAGGAAAGATTAAAATGGATACTGGAGCTTGAACAGCGCCGCGATGAAATACGCACACAGTTAAAACGCGGTCTTAGATTAAGAAAACGTCTTGAAGCGAATGTTAACGGCATCATCGATAAATCGTGGGATGAGCTGCTTGCGATTCTTAAAGTGGACAGCGGAATTCTGTCGGTTGTTCAGCCGTCCGCAAGAACTGCTGTCCGTGAAGGAGATTCTGAAGAAGCGGAAGTTGAAGAACTGCTTGAAGAAGTAGAATCTTTGGAAGAAATTGATGAAGCTGAGGAAATTGAGGAAATTGAAGAAGCTGAAGCTTTGGAAGAAGCGGAGCTGGATGAAATAGAAGAAATAGAAGAGATCGAAGAAGCCGAAGAAATAGAAGAACTAGACGAGATCGAAGAAGCCGGTGACTTGGATGAATTAATCGAAGAACCTGAAGAAATTAATATAATTGACGCCGCTCTTCGCGAAGCGATAGAACCAACCAAGCCTGAGCCGAGGGGTCTTCTTTGGCTGGCTGGTAAATTCGCAAAAGATGATAAACACACCGCTTCGCAGAAAGGACTTCTCTGGCAGGCAGACCAATTTACGAGTCGTTCCGCGCACAAAGGTTTATATTGGGCAGCCAATAAAAAAGCAAAAGATCTGGCAAAAGAGGGTAAACTCGGTAAAGGACTTCTTGCCCTTGCGAATGAAGTTGCTGAAGACGATGTGCAGGTTCTTATCGAAGATGTGAGTATTGTTTCGCCGTTCTCGTCGATGTTCTCGTCTCTGGAAGATGATTCAAAAGATTAAATTAATTATTAACGTATTTGCATTAACGCTAGCGCATTAACGCCCGCGGGTTTACTGTGGCGCCGTTTTTGTAAACTGTGAAGTGTAAATGCGCTCCGGTACTCTGACCTGTATTCCCAACATCGGCGATGCGTTCTCCCTGAGAAACATAAACGCCTGTTCTTGTTCGAATTACGTTTAAATGTCCGTAAAGAGTGCGGTAGCCTGAATGGTGGTTGATTATTATATAGTTTCCAAAAATATTATCGTATCCTACAGCGCTGACACGTCCTGCCATTGCCGCTCTGACCGGTGTTCCTGTGCTTCCGCGAATATCAATACCGGAGTGGAAATGACGGCGGCTTCTGTTAAACGGGTCTCTTCTCCATCCGTAGAATGAAGTTACTGCGCCATTTACCGGCCAAATGAACAAGTCGCCGTTAATTTCCTGCAGCATTGTCCAATCGAGTTTTGCGCCGGGTATAAAAAGGTCCGTTCCCTGCACTATTTTATCTGAAAAAAGCTCATTTGCCACTTGAATGGCGCTGCTGTCTGATTTGTATCTTTCCGAAATTGAACTGAGGGTTTCGCCGCTTTTTACAGTATGGAGAATTCCGTCCTGATTTGGTATTTTCAGCACTTTTCCTATCTGGAGAAGCCTTGTATTTGCTATTTTATTAGTTGATATTATCGTATCCTGATTCAAACCAAAATTAATCGCTAAACTGGAGATATTTTCACCGCTTTCGACTATGTGAGAATTATATAGAAGAATATTTGGTTTTATAAACGGTTCGGCTTTTTCCATTTCCTCGATAACGCTTGATTCAAGAGATATTTGGGTCATGTGTTCGGATTCTTCTTCTAAAATGGCTTCCTCAGAGGATGACAGGTATCCGCCGCCGATACCATGTTCTTCGGTACGGGGATTCCCCTGTGGGAAATATTGAGACGGATTAATCATGAGTATAAAACAAAAAGCCGCTGTCAGCCGGAAAACATTTGTGTTTGTTAGTACATTTTTTAGAAGTGATTCCATACAATTATTTTAGTGAATTTAACTCCGTTAGGCAACAATATAAGCCGGTTTATTATAAGTCGGCCTCTTCCGCTTCAGATTCCAGAATTCTAAGCAAATCGCGTATTTCCGCGGCTTGCTCGTACTCCTCCTCGGCGACAGCCTGTTCCAGCTGTTCTTTTAAATGCCTGTATTTATTATCGGAATCTTCTTCAAGGTCATTTATAAAGAATGTTATAGGAACGCCGGTTTGTTCAATAATGGAAGAAGCCATATAAATGGGGCTTTTTTTACGGGCAGCGATGGCAAATGCGTCAGAAGGCCTGCTGTCTAAAATAAGCGGTTTTTCCTTCGTAAATTCCCCGCCTGTAATAACGAGACGGGCATGGAAAACATCGTCTTTTAACTCGTAAACTTCGATTTTTTTTATCGATAGATTTACATGGGAGAGCATGTCTAAAAATAGGTCGTGAGTATGAGGGCGGGAAAGTGGCAGCCCTTCCTTTCCGATCAAAATGGACTGCATCTCCAGAGTGCCTATGAAAATCGGCACGGCGACTTCCATATCTTTTGGCTTAAGCAATACGGCGTTCCCGTGGCTTGTCTTGAGAATCGACCATATTTCGCTTATATGCATTTCTTTCAAATTACAGTCCTAGTTAATCAATTGCAGAAAACCGTTAAGAAGCGCGCGTCCGTTTTCGTTTATTGAACAGCCGGGATATTCGTGGGAGCTAAAAACATCCATCGCTTCTTTTAAGAAAGCCTTACCTCTTGCTTCTGTTTCCGGAAATACGCCGGATTCGTTAAGCGCTTCCAGCATATCTTCCACTTCCGGCGCTCTGGTGCCTTCTCTTTTCGCAATATGGAATGAATAAAAAACCTTCTCTTTTTTATCCGGATTTTTCTCCAGATATAAAAGGACGGGAAGCCCTTTTTTCCCTTCTACAATATCGTCGCCGCGTTTTTTACCAGGGATGCCGATTGTTAGATTTTTCAGGTCGTCAAGGATTTGAAAACCAATCCCCATTTTGCACGCCGCGTCTCCAATCTGTTTTACCGATTCCTGCGGAGCGCCGGCGATATGCGCTCCAAGTTCAGCGGCAAGCCGCGCAAGACTTCCTGTTTTCATTGAGGTCATTAAATAATATTCATCTATGCTGGGTATAATCGAAATGTCGCGGTGCCAGTTAATATCCATCGCCTGACCAAGATGAAGAGTGCGCATACAATTCATCCAAAGTTTATAAATATATTCTTTGTTTTCGATATTGCTGGATTCCAGACAGCACGAAGATAAAAAGTAGAAAAAAGATCCTGAGTTTATCGCGGTATCGATGCCGTATGTTTTATGGATCGCGGGCTTGCCTCTGCGTTCGTCTGAATCATCTTCGATATCGTCGTGAATCAGGCTTGCGTTATGTGAAAATTCAACCAGAGGCGTAAGGGGAATCGCGGAATCTTCGCCGCCGAAGGTTTCGCAGACAAGCGTCATTAATAAAGGACGCCAGCGTTTTCCGCCGCGCGAAAGCATGTCGTAAAGAGGTTCTGTCAGAGCCTTTCTTGACTCATCGCTTGTTTTTTCTCCAATGCCGGGAAAGATTCTCTCCGCCCAGATTGAATCCGTTGTCTCTGATAGCCAGCATTTCAACTCGGCATCAATTTTTGATATTCGTTGTGTATACTCTTGATCCATAAGCCATTATAATCAAATAAATGACAGATTACAAGAAACCAGATTACTGGCAGCAGAAAGCGCGCAAGGAAGGATACCCGGCGCGTTCTGTTTACAAATTAATAGAAATTGTCAAAAAGTTTAACCTTTTTAAAACAACAGCAGCAAAACTTCGTATTCTGGATCTTGGCGCCGCTCCGGGAAGCTGGAGTCTTTACGTTCTTAGAAATTACAAAAACGCTTTTCTTGCAGCCGCCGATCTTTCCCCGCTTTCGCGGGAGTTTGACAACGGTCTTTTTGACGGCGGCAATTTTTTCTTTATTCAGGGTGACATTACCGCGAATGACAACCGCGAAGCGCTTTTGGCTAAAGGCCCTTATTCCGTTATAATCAGCGATGCCGCTCCAAGCACTACCGGCAATCACATTGTCGATTCCGCCCGTTCTCTTGAACTTGCCGAAACTGTGATTTCCTACGCTCAGGGCGCTCTGGCTCCCGGCGGCAACCTCGCGGTTAAGGTTTTCCAGGGCAGCGGTATTGACGGTCTCTTAAAACAAATGAAGACAATCTTCGCAGCCGCCAAAAGTTTTAAACCCGAAGCCTGCAGGGGCGAATCTGTGGAAACGTATTTTATTGGAATTAATAAATTATAAACCAAATCTTCTGCGCTTTTATAATTTTTATTATTATGGGAAATGTTACAGATTCGCTCTTTCGGATTTTCTTTTTGTGTGATATTATAAATACAAGTAATATTTATTAAAAGGCGGTAAAATATGATTATATTAACATTGAATTGCGGATCTTCATCGGCGAAATATCAGGTCTTTGATTGGGAAACCAAAGATGTTCTTGCTGTTGGTATTGTAGAAAAAGTAACCATCGGCGGATCATTTATTACGCATAAAGCCAAAGGCAAGGAAGAAGTTGTCTTTAATCAGGATTGCCCGACTCATACCGACGCCATCGAACTTATTATAAAAACTATTACAGGCAAGGAAACAGGCGTTTTAAAAGATATGTCTGTTATCGCCGCTGTCGGACACCGCGTTGTACACGGCGGTGATAAGTTTACAAAATCCGTAATTGTAGACGACGCGGCGATGAGCGCATTTGCCGCAATGCAGGATCTAAGCCCCCTTCATAATCCCGCTAATATCATGGGAATTGAAGCCGCGAAAAAAGTGCTTCCCAATGTTCCGCACTGCGCGATCATGGATACTGCGTGGCATCAAACAATGCCTCCCGAAAATTACCTTTACGCTGTCCCAACTGAATGGTATGAAAAATATCAGGTGCGCCGTTACGGTTTCCACGGAACAAGTTTCCTCTACACCGCAAAACGCGCCGCTGTTCTTTTAGGACAGGATCCGTTTAAAACAAACGTAATTATTTGCCATGTCGGAAACGGCGCGTCTATTAACGCTGTTAAAGACGGGCTTTCTTTTGACACATCAATGGGAATGACTCCTTTAGAAGGCCTTGTTATGGGAACACGTTCCGGCGATTTAGACCCTTCGCTTGCTTTCTACGTTATGCGCAAGACAGGTATGAGCGTTGCGGAAATAGAAAACGCTCTTAATAAAAAATCCGGTCTTTTAGGTTTAACAGGCAAGCACACAGACAGGCGCGATATTCAAGCCGCCGCAGTCGCCGGAGACGCGCTGGCATTACGCGCTCAGTATATCGAAGCGCATCATGTAAAAAAATACATCGGCGCGTATCAGGCGGTTTTAGGAAGGGTAGACGCGCTTGTTCTTACAGCAGGCGTCGGCGAGTTCGCGTGGTTCATGAGGGAAAAATATTTAAACGGCCTCGAAGGCATCGGCATGGTTTTTGATCCGGAAAAGAATAAAATTTCCTGCACAAGAAACGCCGAAACAATAATCAGCAAACCCGAGTCAAAAATCCCCATTTTTGTAATTCCAACCGACGAAGAACTTGTAATGACCGAAGACGCTTTCGCTTTAATGAAAGGCAATTACGACACGCATACGCATTTTAAATATTCTTTCCAAAGCAAAGATTACGTTAACAAGGGTAGGGCTGAAGGGTTGGCTAACGAACTTAAAAAGAAACCCGAGCTTGAAGGGATTTTGGCTAAGCCGAGATAAGATTTACGTTCTAGGTTAATCACGAGGGCGCGGCTGGCACATAGCCGATGTCGTTTGTCAGCAGGATTAGATCCGGCTTTGCTTCCTTAATTAAATTTATAAGTTTCTCCTGATTTGTTCCGTGTTTCGTATTGTGCAAGTCTGAAATTAAAACCAGTTTAATGCCGCTTTGTTCTTCAAACAACGGCGTTTGCAAATTGTAAGTTTGTGTAGTTATCGATGCGCATGAAATTTACAGTAAAGAGAGCAGCGTTATTAATAATTGCTTCATGTGAAAATTCTTTCTAACAACGGTTTTTTCACGGTTTAAGTCCGGGTAAGTCCCACTCAGGCGGAATCTTTGCAGGCATCCCCTTTGAATCTACAAACACCCATGTAGCTTTTGCCAAGATTATTACATCTTCTCCGCGCTTGATTTCCTGTTCCAGAGTGCCGCTGACAGCGCCTTTTTTAATTGGCTTTGTTTTTATGACAAGCACATCGTCGGTAAAAGCGGGCTTTTTATAATCGATCTCCATCCGGGAAATATAAGTCCCAAAACCCGCGTTAAACGCCTTGTCATAATTGAAACCAATATCCTTTAAAAACTCATACCGCGCGTATTCTAGATAGTTCAGGTAATTCGCGTGATTTACGTGGTTGTAGCTGTCACATTCGTATGTGCGGACTGTCAATGTGCATTGTGTTTCCATGAATTAATAATATTAAATTTTTTACAATTATTTAAGGCAAGCCAAGCGTGTTTTTAATAAATTTTTATGTATATTCTTTCTAATTGTTTGTTTCTTTAGGTATAGTTAGCTCTTCTTTTGGCCACAGCTCAGGAGGAATTATAAAAAATTCACCACCTTTTGAAAAATCAAGTATATATTCTTTTGTGTCAGAAGTATCGTTTTTTTGTTCATTAAACTCCTTATGTGTATTTAAATCTGAAAGATCAGTGGTTAAGCATCTAGTACAACTAAGAAAAGTAAATAATGTTATTGTAAGGAATATTTCTATCACTATCATTAATATTTTAAATTTCATTGTTTTGGCCACCTTTCAGGAGGCATGTCTAAAAAATTAAAACCTTTTGAGAAGTCAATAACTGCTTTTCTTTTTTTTACGTTACGTCCATCGACAGAATCGATGGATCTTAGATCTGTAATCATATAATATTTGCTATTTATTTTATAACCCCAATGTACAAACATATCTGAATATGTTATAAAAAAAGCACCATCACCATTTTCTTGTAATTTATTATGTACAATAGATATATCAAGATTGGGTAATATTAAATCCTCGCTTATAGAAAACCAAAGAAAATAATTATTAATATAGATCATTATTACCCTTATCAATTTCTTTATCACAGGAAATTATTACATAACACAGAGAAATGAGAAGTAACTTCATATATAGGTGTGTTTTCATAAGGATATTATACATGATATAGTAAAATATGTTCAATTATTGCCCGTCCTGCGCTTCTAAAAAAATTACCTTTGATGAAGGCAAGGTGTTCCGATGCACGGAGTGCGGGTTTGTTTATTATCACAACATAGCTGCCGCGACTGGGTGTATTATCAGCGTGCCGGAGGATGGAGGCGAGAAACTGCTTTTTCTTGTTCGCGGCAAAGAACCGGCTGTTGGGCAACTGGATCTTCCCGGCGGTTTTGTTGACATTGGCGAGGGTGTTTTTGACGGCCTTTACCGCGAACTACAGGAGGAAATTGGCTGGACGCCTCCTGCAACACCGCAGATGTTTGCTTCATTTTCCAATGTCTATGAATATAAAGGTATAAAGTATAACACCTGTGACATGTACTTCTCTGTAAGCGCTCCTAATCTCAAGATTGAAGATCTTCATCTGGAAGAAGCCGAAGTAACCTCCGCCATTCTCCTTGCCCCCCGGGAAATCGACTTCACCCAATTTGCCTTCCCTTCTACAATAAAGGCGGTTAAAGAATATTTGTCAAAATATTGTTAAATGGGTTTTACCCTTATTGACTAAATTGTGATTTATCTGCAAATTAGACCTATGTATCGAAGTCAAACCGCTACGAACATTCCTATACCCGGTGATTACCGCAAGGCAGCCGAACGCCTGTTCCCGAAGGAAGGATTTACAAGAGGGCAAAAGCCCGATATTAAGGCTGCCGGTGAATTTTCCAAAGTTCTTGGGATTGGTATTGAATATCAGCGTATTCTTGCGCTGGACAAAAAAAGCGGAGAGATGCGGACATTTTTAGAGCAGTTTCAGAACAATCTGGATTTATTAATTAAAAAAACTTGGGTAGAGAAGTCCGATGAAAACCGGAAGGGCAGGCTTCAGGACGATATTCCTATGCTGATGGAAAAAATTGAACAGACAGATTATTTAAAAGCTATAAATGAATTCAGTGATATTCTTGATGAACTGTCTCATCTTTTTTTCGGCGCTCAAAGCGACAAAGAAGACTTTACAGAATACACTTTCCGTATCGACGCCCAGATGGGGCTTTTTTGGTGGTATGCCGGCAAGCTTGAACATTTAATAGAATCGTTCAGCAAAGATACAGAAAAAGGCGAGAAAGTTTTCTGGGCAATATTACTGCTTGGTCTCTGCTATTTAACCAATTTTTAGGGAGACAATATGACAGATAACAACAACTCGGATTTTATAAGCGATTTTATAAAAGAAGATTTAGCGAA
>WQRN01000030.1 GCA_009786715.1 Treponema sp. | reverse complement strand
TCATATTCGTCCTCCAAATAATGTATTTATATAATAATGGTGGGGCATATTCCGCTAGAAGTCAAGATTGATAAAATGAATGTATTTATAATGATTTATACGGATAAAAATCAATTTGACCTGTTCAAATATGATAAAAATCACTACACTTATCGTATATATATGAACTTTACAGACTTTAACCTGCATCCGGATTTACAGCGAGGCATTTCTGAGGCTGGATACGAAACTTGTATGCCTGTTCAGGAACAAACGCTTGTTCATGCTTTCGGCGGGCAGGGAGCGAATCCATCACAGGATTTATATGTTCAATCTCAGACAGGGACGGGTAAAACCGCCGCTTTTTTAATAATAATTTTTCAAAGAATGCTAACAGAGGAAGCGCTTTTTAAACGCAAAGCGCTGATTATGGCTCCGACAAGGGAGCTCGCGGTTCAAATCGAAGAAGAAGCGAAAATGCTGGGGAAATACCTTCCATTTAAAATGGGAGCTTTTTACGGCGGCGTTGGTTACGCTCAGCAGGAAAAACTGCTTCGCGATAACGCGCAGATTCTTGTCGGGACTCCGGGCAGGGTTTTGGATCTAAATAAATCCGGCAAAATGAATTTGATGGAAATATCTTTTCTTGTTCTTGATGAAGCCGACAGAATGTTTGATATGGGTTTTTATCCTGATTTACGAAAACTTATCAAGGTGGTGCCTTCTTCAGAGCGCAGGCAGACAATGCTTTTCAGCGCAACATTGAACGCGTGGGTTAAGAATCTTGCATGGGAATATACAAAAACTCCGTTCGAAATCGAAGTTAAACCTGAAATTGTTACCGTCGAAGAAATTACGCAGGTTCTTTACCATGTCCCTTCAGGCGAAAAAATGACTCTTCTTCTTGGAATTTTAAAACGCGAACAGCCTGAAAGCGCGATTATTTTTTGCAACACAAAAAAACATACGGAGATTGTCGCGAAAAGATTGAAGATGAACGGCTATACATGCGAGTTTATCATCGGCGATTTGCCTCAGGTTAAACGCTTAAAAATAATTGATAATGTAAAGAGCGGAAAAATTAAAATGCTTGTAGCTACAGATGTAGCGGCGCGCGGACTTGATATCGAAAGTCTTGCGATGGTTATAAATTACGATCTTCCTGTAGAAGCGGAAAATTATGTTCACCGTATCGGAAGAACAGCGCGCGCCGGAAAGACAGGTAAAGCGGTAACGCTTGCAAGCGAACAAGATGTTTACGAGTTACCTGCTATCGAAAGATATATCGGAAAAAAAATTCCTTCAGAGATAGCTATAGAAGAACATTACGAGGAAGACAAAAGCGCAGGTGTTCGTATTCAAACAGACGATTATTCACGTACAAATAACGAGCAAAGGAGTTCCCGCCAAGACGCAAAGGCGCCAAGAACGCCAAGAAAAAATAAAACGGGAGAATCATTCAAAGGTACAAAGCGCACGGATAACGCAGGGAGAAAAAGAGGAGAAGAAAAAAAAACTTCTCCCACTCCGCGTCCCTCTGCGGCTGCTGCGTCCTCTACGGCCGCTGCGAGAAAATCTTCTCCACAAATTCCGCAACAGGATTTATCGCAGCTCTCCATGGAAGAGAGAATGGCTGTTTACAAAAAGAAGTACGCGGGGAAGCAGCCTGTTGAAACAGAGAAAAAAATATCCACAGAACCTGTCAGTCAGGAACCAAGTAAGCCGGAAGAACCCAAGAAAAAGGGACTAATAACAAAAATTGTAGGATTATTCAGAAAGAAATGATAACTATTACAGACTTAAGCTTGATCTTCGGAGAGCGGACGCTTTTTAAAGATGTTAATTTAAAATTTACTCCCGGTAACTGTTACGGGATAATAGGCGCTAACGGAGCCGGAAAATCCACATTCCTAAAAATTCTTTCAAGCGAGATTGAACACGACAAGGGAGAGATTTCCATCGCCAAGAATCAGCGTATAGCTGTTTTAAAGCAGGATCACTTTGCTTATGAAGAATTCCCGGCGCTCGAAACTGTTATTATGGGTTATCCTAAGCTCTACTCCGTGCAGAAAGAACGCGAAGCGATTTACGCAAAGGAAGATTTTACGGAAGCCGACGGTCTTAGAGCAAGCGAACTTGAGGCGGATTTTGCGGAACTCGGCGGATGGGAAGCCGAAGCGCAGGCAGGCCAGCTCCTTTCGGGCCTCGGTCTTGACGAAGAAGACCACGGAAAGCTCATGGCGGAACTGGATGAATCAAAAAAAGTGCGCGTCCTTTTAGCGCAGGCTCTTTTCGGAAGCCCTGATATTTTATTATTGGACGAGCCGACCAACGGTTTAGATTTGGAATCAATCCAATGGCTTGAAGATTTTTTAATTGATTTTCCAAACACGGTAATTGTGGTATCTCACGACAGGCACTTTTTAAATTCTGTTTGCACCAATGTCTGCGATATCGACTTTGGAAAAATCACTCCGTATTCGGGCAATTACGATTTCTGGTACCAGATGAGCCAGATTTTACAGCGTCAGGCGCGTGACCAGTTAAAAAAACGCGAAGATAAGGCGAAAGAATTAAAAGAGTTCATACAAAGATTTGCGTCTAACGCAAGTAAGGCGCGCCAGGCGACAAGCCGGAAAAAGGTATTGGAAAAACTCGACCTTGACAATGTTCCCGTAACAAGCAGAAAATTCCCGTATGTCGGTTTTAAACCCGATCGCGAAATCGGAAACAATGTCCTTCGCGCGGAAAAATTAAACTTTTCCTTTGAAGGCTGTGCTCTCTTAAAAGATTTTTCTCTAACTGTAAACAAAGGTGATAAAATAGCCTTTGTCGGAATTGAACATACATCTAAATCCGCTTTTTTTGACATTATCTCAAACGAAAAACAGCAGGAAAGCGGCGACATCTATTGGGGGCAGACAACGTCTTTTTCGTATTTCCCAAAAGAAAACTCCGCTTTTTTCAATTCCGATTTATCAATCACGGACTGGCTGCGCCAGTATTCCCCTGATCAGGATGAAACCTATGTTCGCAGTTTCCTCGGGCGGATGCTTTTTTCCGGCGAAGAAGCTTTAAAACCTGTGCGCGTCCTTTCAGGCGGCGAAAAGGTGCGTTGTTTGCTGTCAAAAATGATGCTCTCAGGCAGTAATGTGTTAATCCTTGACGAGCCTACAAACCACCTCGACTTGGAAGCTATAACAGCCCTCAACGACGGTCTTGCAGCCTTCCCCGGCGTAATTCTTTTTAATTCACACGACCACGAATTTATTAACTCAATCGCAAACCGCATCATCGAAATTTTACCGCAGGAAGAGAGCGGCGGCTATATAGACCGCATGATGCAGTTTGACGACTATTTATCAGACGCAAGCGTAAAACAGCTCCGCTCTGCGGCATATCACAACACGCAGAGGCTTAGGATTTAACATTTTCGGTTTTTAAACGCGTATTATTTCGCTTCTCTAACAATATACTGAGGCCGCTGTTTTATTTCTGTATTCATTTTTGCAATGTACTGTCCCAGTATCCCGACTGTAAAAAGTTGAATTCCTGAGCAAAATAAAATAATACAAACTGTTGACGCCCATCCGCTGACAGGATCACCCCAAACAAGTCTTCTTACGATTATAAAAATAATAATTAAAATTGCCGCTATAAAAAATAAAATTCCCGTGATAGACGCAATGGCTAACGGTTTTGAAGAAAAAGCGATTATTCCGTCGATAGAATAAAAAAACAGTTTCCAGAACGACCATTTTGTTTTTCCTTTTTTGCGTTCAACATTTTCATATTCAAACCATTTTATTTTAAAACCAATCCATGGAAAAATACCTTTGGAAAATCTGTTTCGCTCCTGCAATGTTAAAAGCGCATCCAAATATTTTCTGTTCATTAAACGAAAATCTCTTGCGCCGCTTTCAATTTCCACTTCGGCGATTTTTTTCATAATCGAATAAAAACGCCGCGCGAAAAATGAACGTAATGGCGGCTCTCCTTTACGGCATACGCGTCTTGTCCCCGCGCAATCATATTCGCCTGAAGTCACCGCTTCCAGCATATCAGGAATTAAAGCGGGCGGATCCTGTCCGTCTGCGTCCATAATCGCGATATAATTCCCCTGCGCTGTTTGCAATCCAGCAAGCATTGCGGCTTCTTTTCCGAAATTCCGCGAAAATGAAATGTAATGTATCCGTATGTCTGTGTCCGATAGCTTCCTTAATATTTCAAGTGTATTGTCTTTTGAGCCGTCATCCACAAAAATAATTTCAAATTCTCTGTTTAGCGGTAATATTATTTTTATAATTTCTTCATAAAATAGCGGTATGGCTTCATCTTCATTAAAGCAGGGGATCACTAAAGAAATATCTGTCTTTTCCGCCATAATTTTTTAATATACCATCTTACGGACAAAAGTCAATGCCTGAAACTCTACGTAATTAATAACTCTTTTTTAACGAATATATAACCGCTTTTTTACCGGACAGGAGTATATTAATTTGTGATTGTATTTTAAAACATTCAGGAATTGATTTTTGAAAATTATCATCGTGAGCATACAGCAGCACAACACGCCCGCCGTCTTTCAGCAATTTGTTAAAAACATCAAACATTTTAACAAGGAAACCGTTTTTATCAATTTCTTCGTAATGCCCCCACGGCGGATCAGTTACAATAACGTCAGCGGTTTTCTCTTTGATCAATGAAGGCAATTTAATAAAATCTGTATTATGAAGAGTAACTGCGCCGCTTTTGCGTTTATTAAATCTTTCGCTTGTATATTTAAACGCTTCCCTGTTATTATCGCAGGCAATAAAATTAGTTATGTGAAAATATTTAAGCGCGGCCTCTGGAATTGAACCGTAACCGCAGAATGGATCAAGCACAGTATCGTTGTGCGAAAGATTTGCCATGCGGCATAATATCCATGCAAGAGGAGGCGGCAGCTCTCCTTTATGAAGCGTTTTTTCCCAGGAAGAACGCAATGTTAAACGCTTCATAAAAACAGAAAACCCTTCATTCCGGCGCAGAAACCAAAACTCGGTATCGCAAAGCGCGCGGTTAACTTTTAAACCGGAAAGCCGCGCAATTTGTTTCTCCGCTTGTGCGCGAAGTTTTTCGTCAATTGCCGCCGGAACATTTTCGTTTGAAACAATAATTCTGAATGTCTTAATATTGCTGCTATTATCAGCAATCGTTCTAATATTAAACACGGAGTTACACTGAGTTTTTAAGGGAGAAGAGTTACTTTCTTTAATAAAATATTTAATATGATTTTCAATCTCAGCGGTATAAATATTTTCATCTCCTTTGCGTTCTTTGCGAATCTTTGCGTTCTTTGCATGATTCCCTTCTGAAAAATTTATTACCGCGAAAATATTATTAAAACAGAGAAAATTTAATTTATCGTAACTTGTTTCAGTTTCAAAAAGAACCGCGCCGTCTAATAACTTGAGAAGTTTTACATCAGAAAGACGCTCTTTAATTACTTCAGCGATAAAATCCTGTAAACCAGGTATGAATGCCGCGTAAAAAAGGTTCACTTAAAGTATTAAGAGCAGCCTGTTGTTCCGCCGCAGGTGTCGCATTTCATGCAGGTGCCGTTTCTTACAAGCGTGAAAGAACCGCATGAAGAACACGGATCTCCTTCATAGCCTTTAATGCGGGCCTGAACAATCTTTATTACTTCGCTTTCCTGCGGATACGCTTCCATTACAGCAACTTGCGCCTGCGGCGAAGAGGCGGACTGCGCGTGGAGCCCCATCGGTGATGAGGTTTGCCCTTTAATAACATTTGCGGAACTGCCTGAAGCGCCCTGCCCCTGCTGTTTAGGAACTATGGGGACTGTTACGCTGTTCGGCCTGAAACCTGCGCTGTTTTTTTCTCCGCGCGGTTTTGGATCCGCGGCGTCCGCTTCGCTCTTTGTCCCTGTGGCAATCAGATCTTCGGGTTTTACCTGCCCTAAATCATTGCGTTTCAGATAACTGATGGCAAGGTCGCGGAAAACATAATCGATAACGCTGGTCGCCATTTTCACATAATCATGGCCCTGAACCAAACCGTTCGGTTCAAAGCGGCTGAATGTAAACGCGTCAACATATTCTTCCAGAGGCACGCCGTACTGAAGACCGAGAGAAACGGTAATCGCGAAACTGTTTAAAAGGCTTCTGAACGCCGATCCTTCCTTTTGCATATCAAGAAATATTTCCCCGAGGCTTCCGTCTTCAAACTCGCCGGTTCTAATAAATATTGAATGTCCGCCGATTTTCGCTTTTTGGGTGTAACCCATTCTGCGGTTCGGCAGAGGCTTTCTAAGCCCGCGGACGCTTGCCATTTTCTTGCGATCCGGAACCGAAGACGGCAATTCCAATCCCTTTTCAACCTTAAGAATAGTGTCTGCTAACGGATCGGTTCCCGGAGCGAAAGTGTTTAAAGGCTGCGAAAGTTTTGAACCGTCGCGGTAAAGAGCGACAGCTTTTAAACCGTTTTTCCATGAGAGCATATAAGCGCCTTTTACATCGTCGTAATTGGCTGAATTGGGCATATTAATAGTTTTGGAAATCGCCCCGGAAATAAACGGCTGCACAGCCGCCATCATGCCGATGTGCGCAGTCCACGAAATGGAGCGTTTTCCTTTTTTTCCTGAAGGAGCGGCTGTATCAAACACCGCGTAATGATCTTTTTTAAGACCCGGAGCGCCTTCAAGTCCCATTGTGCCGCAGGCAAAAAGCTCAGCGTCTTCGATATCCTGACCGCTGAAACCAAGATGTTTAAGAAGGCTGAAACCCGGAAGCGACCAGGTGCTTTCAGGAACTTTTAATTCATCTTCCACAAATCTTTTTCCAAGCACATACGGATTAAAAACGCCCTCAAAACTAAGAGCTGTTTTTACGGCATCTTCCACAGCTGCGATTGCCTCCGGGGTAAAACCTTTGTCTTTAAGAGTTTCGTGGCTGATCGCCGGAGCGCCGCTTATGGTTTTTCTTCCCATCGCGTAGGCGACAATTTCTTCGATTGCCTGCGGCTGATAACCAAGGCTTTCAAGAGCCGGCGGCACCGATTGGTTAATAATTTTAAAATAGCCGCCGCCTGCAAGTTTTTTAAATTTAACAAGAGCGAAATCAGGCTCAATGCCTGTTGTGTCACAGTCCATTAAAAGGCCGATTGTCCCCGTCGGAGCGATTGCTGTAACTTGCGCGTTACGGTAACCGTGCGCCTTCCCCAAATCAAGCGCTCTGTCCCACGCTGATTTCGCCGCATTCAAAAGATAAGCGGGGCAATGCGCCGGATCAATTCCTCTCGGCGATGTGTGAAGATTTTCATATTCGCTGTCAGCGGCATTGTTAACAGCGCGTCTGTGGTTGCGGATAACGCGCAGCATGTTATCTGCATTTTCGCCGTAGTGCATAAACGCGCCGTGTTCCGACGCCATGCGCGCTGATTGCGCGTACGCTTCGCCTGAAAGAAGAGCCGAAAGAGCTCCGGCTACCGCCCTGCCCTGATCTGAATCATATGCAAGACCCATGACCATAAGGAGGGTTCCTAAATTGGCGTAACCAAGCCCGAGGGTGCGGTATTGATATGAAAGCTCGGCGATACGCGGAGACGGAAACTGCGCCATCACAACGGAGATTTCCAAAATTGTTGTCCAGATATCAATCGCGTGGATATATCCGTCAACATCAAATTCTTTTTTGCGTTTGTCGTAAAAGTGAGCAAGATTTATCGAAGCTAAGTTACAAGCCGTGTCATCAAGGAACATGTATTCAGAGCACGGGTTGGAAGCGCGTATCTCGCCGCCTGCGGGGCATGTGTGCCAGTCGTTAATTGTTGTGTGATACTGTAACCCGGGGTCGGCGCATTGCCAGCTAGTCTTGGCGATATCGTTCCAAATCTTTCTTGCCTTAACAGTTTTTACAGTTTCTCCGCCTACGCGGCTTTTAAGTTCCCATTCTGTATCGTTTAACACAGCGCGCATAAAATCATCGCTTAAGCGGAGGCTGTTATTTGAACTCTGACCTGAAACCGTGTTGTACGCTTCATCGTCCCACGCTGTTGAATACTGCGAAACATCAACTTCGTCGTCGCCTTGTTCAAGACGGCGAAGCTGCTGGTAAAGGTAGGAAGGCGGAATTTTATCACCTAACGCCGCGCGGAGAACTATCGCGAGCTCGTGATTTTTTTCAGCATTGAATTTATCATCCTCGGGTCCGCGGAATCCTGAAAGAGCGCGCTTAATTGCGTCAACGTGTTTTTTAAGAATCAAAGAGCCGGTTACCATCGAGGCGACTTTATGCTCTTCTCCGGCTTTCCAGCCGATGTACTTTTCAACATCGGGGTGGTCGATATCGAGGGTTACCATCTTGGCCGCTCTGCGGGTTGTGCCGCCGGATTTAATCGCAGACGCCGAACGGTCGCCGATTCTTAAAAACGACAAAAGACCTGATGAAACGCCGCCGCCTGAAAGATTCTCGTTCATTCCGCGGATACGGGAAAAATTGGAACCTGTTCCGGAACCGTATTTAAAAAGACGGGCTTCGCGGGTCATGAGGTCCATGATGCCGCCTTCGTTTACTAAATCATCATCTATTGAAAGAATAAAACAGGCATGGGGCTGAGGGCGTTTGTAGGCGCTGTCGGATCTTACGACTTTTCCCTTATCAATGTCGAAATAATAATGCCCCTGAGCCGGTCCGTCGATCCCATATACCGAGTACATACCGGTATTGAACCATTGAGGGCTGTTCGGAGCCGCAAACTGGTGGGCGAGCATGTAACAAGTCTCGTCGTAGAAGGCATTTTCGTCTTCCTGAGTGTCAAAATAGTTATTTTGCCTGCCCCATTCAAGCCAAGTGAAGGCAAGACGGTGAAAAACCTGCCGTGAATCGTGTTCCGCGCCGTCTTCAGGCAGGGAATTCCCCGGATCTTCGGGATTATTGCCGATTTTTGCCCATCTTTTCCAATCATAAATCTTTTCTTTGGGCACTCCGGCCTTACGGAAGTACTTTTGGGCGATAATATCAGCTGCGATCTGGCTCCAAAACGCCGGAACGACCACTGTATCTTCGGAAAAAATCGCCTTACCGTTGGGATTTCGGATCTCGCTCTTGCGCCGTTCCCAGACAATATCAAAATACGGACCGCTTTCGCAGTCGGTAAAAAACCGTTGAACTTTCATCCACAAATCCCTTTTTTTAGTATCTGCCTCAGAAGAGGGCATAAATTAACACATGACCACACTAATAGCGTTGTGGGTTAGAGTGTACACCATATACAGCGTAGTTGGCAAGTAGCTGAGTAAAAAAATTGAAAATTATTATTATTAAATAATTATAATATGCAATAAGTATTAAATTTAACCCTTTTTATTCTGCAATAAGTTGCGAAATTAACCCTTTTTACATTGCAATAAGTTGCGAATTTGACCTATTTTACATTGCAATAAGTTGCGAATTTAACCCTTTTTACATTGCAATAAGTTGCGAATTTAACCCTTTTTACATTGCAATAAGTTGAAATTGAGTTATAATATTATTATAGAGATTTTATATGCTCAAGAGAAAGATGATAAACCGCCTGATTGGGTGGAAAAATATCAAAAATAAGCCTGCTCTGCTGATAAAGGGAGCAAGGCAGGTTGGAAAAACCTTCATAATCAGGGAGTTTGCTAAGGCGAATTACAAGAACTTTATCGAGATAAATTTCGAAAAACAACCGTCTGTTAAAAAGGTATTTGAGGAAGACCTGGATGCAAGGACGATCATCCTAAACCTTTCGGCAATGGGTATGGGGCCTTTTGAAGACGGCCGCACATTGATATTTTTTGATGAAGTACAGAGCTGCCCGCAGGCGCGCACAGCGATAAAATTCCTTGTGGAAGACGGACGCTTCGATTATATCGAATCAGGCTCTCTTTTGGGGATTGGGTATAAAGACGTTTCATCCTACCCTGTCGGCTATGAAGAACAGGCTTCCATGTATCCTCTGGACTTTGAGGAATTTTTGTGGGCAAAAGGCATAACGCCCGAGGTTATAAATAAACTGCGCGAAGCCTATAACGAAGTAACGGCTGTGGATGATTTTCTCCATAATCAAATCATGAAAGCATACAGAGAATATCTGATTACAGGCGGAATGCCCGCCGCAGTAAGCGCGTATATAGAAAACGATGATTTTTCCAAAACATTGAAAGTTCAAACAAGCATACTCGACAGTTATCGGGATGATATTTCAAAGTACGCGGACAGGGAAAAAATACTGGCAAAAAAAATGTTTGACGCGATACCCGAACAATTGAGTAAAAAGAACAAGCGTTTTATACTTGCCGATTTAAAAAAGGGAACATCCGCCAAAAAGTACGAAAATGCGTCGATGTGGCTTACCGAAGCCGGTATTGCGCTTAATTGCTTCAATGTAACATCCCTTGAAACGCCGCTTAGATTTAACGAGAAACGAAATCTGTATAAATTGTATATGCTCGACTCCGGGTTGTTATGCGCTATGGGAATGAGAGGCATTCAAAGCGAACTTTTAAACGGCAATATCGAAATAAACGAGGGCGGAATAACGGAAAATGCGGCAGCTTCAGAACTTGCGAAAAAAAATATCCCGCTTTACTACTATGATAAAAAAAGCCGCGCTGAAATTGATTTTGTATTTGCGGAAAATAACGGCATTTCTGTAATTGAAGTAAAATCGGGCAAAAATTATAAATCTCACGCTTCTTTAGACAATATCTGCAATGAAGTAAAACTGAACAGACGTATCGTTTTAAGCAAATACAACACGGAAACGAGCGTTAACGGCGTAATTTATTATCCGCTTTATATGGCGATGTTTATATGAGATAATCAAACAAGACGGAAGAAATATGGCTTTATTACCTGTAACAAATGAATCCCTTAAAAAAGGTGCTGACATAATCAAAAGCGGCGGGCTTGTAGCATTCCCTACGGAAACAGTTTACGGGCTTGGCGCGGACGCGTTCAATCCGCAGGCGCTTGCAAAAGTTTTTGAAGTTAAAAACAGGCCTCACTTTGATCCTTTAATAATACATATCGCTTCTATAGATTATCTGGAAAAGGTCGCCAATCTTTCTCTCCTAAGCGAAGATACGCGCAAAAAACTATTTCTGCTTGCGGACAACCTTTGGCCGGGGCCGCTTTCCATTGTTATGCCGAAAAATGAAAAAATACCCGGTATCGCCACGGCTGGTTTGCAGACTGCGGCAATCCGCTTCCCCTCAAACGAAGCCGCTCAAAAATTGATCTCCCTTTCAGGCACGGCAATCGCGGCTCCAAGCGCGAACCCTTTTGGCAGCCTTAGCCCGACAAGGGCGGAGCACGTGAAAGACGGGCTCGGCGGTAAAATTGATTTAATTCTTGACGGCGGCGCTTCGCAAATAGGTCTTGAATCCACTGTGCTGGATTTAACAGGCGGGGAGATAAAAATCCTTCGTCCCGGCGGCACGCCAAGAGAGGCGATAGAAAAATTAATTGGCACAGTAGAAACCGAGAATAATGCGAATGAAGCAGCGGAAGAACAAGGCCTTACTTCACCGGGGCAGATGAAAAGCCATTATTCGCCGAAAACGCCTCTTAAAGTATTTAACCGAGATGAAATTATTAAACAGCCAGATGCTTCTTTCTGCGCCGAAAAAGAGAAAATAGCTCTTTTATTTTTTGATGGGTCAACAAGAGACGCGTGGCAGAAAACGCAAAAGCCATTAAAAGAAGCTGTTATTAGAGTTCTTTCCGAAACCGGCAATCTTGTAGAAGCTGCTTCCAATCTTTTTGAAACCCTCCACGAGATCGACAACTCTAAT
Source organism: Treponema sp. (assembly GCA_009786715.1). The sequence continues at coordinate 5,258 of WQRN01000030.1, read as the reverse complement.
GTCTCCCAGATCATCGCGCACTCTGCGCCGCAGCAAGGGCTTGGAGAGGCGATTAACGACAGGCTGATGCGCGGAGCAGCTGTAAAATAATTTTTAAAGAATTTTTTTAATTAAAAATGATTAAAAATGTTCATAAATATATTATGTTTTTTATACTCTTGATGTTTTAACTTAACAGACGTATAATAAAAACATGAAACGCTGTCAATGGTGCGAAAGCACAGAATTGTATACCAAATATCATGATGAAGAATGGGGTGTTCCTGTACATGACGACCAAAAACATTTTGAGTTTCTAGTGCTTGAATCGGCGCAGGCGGGATTGAGCTGGATAACAATTTTAAACAAAAGAGAAAATTACAGAAAAGCGTATGACAATTTTGATCCGAAAAAAATCGCGCGGTATACAGAAGCAAAGAAGGCGAAACTTCTTGCTAATGCGGGAATAGTCAGAAACCGGTTAAAAATAGAAGCTTCTATTAACAACGCAAAGCATTTTTTAGAAATACAAAAAGAGTTCGGCAGTTTTTCTGATTATATTTGGAGTTTTACAAAAGGGAAACCTATTGTCGGAAAATGGAAAGCGATTAACGAAATACCTCCCAGATCAGAGTTATCCGATACAATATCGGCAGACTTGAAAAAAAGAGGTTTTAAATTTCTTGGCAGTGTGATTATATATTCACATTTACAGGCAACAGGCATAATAAATGATCATATAACTGATTGTTACCGGTACAAAGAAATAAAGAAATTGTACTAAAAAAGCGTATACCAAAAACGCGTAATTAAACTAATTAGATTGCATCTGCTGGTTAATGGTTTTTATCTGCTGTGATAAAATTTTAATAAGGCTCTGATCGATTTTTGGATCAAGATGAAGGATAACGCTGAAAAGAGCCGGCGGAAGGATTAAAACAGAAATATCTGTCTCTGCTTTTATAGAAGCCGCCCTTTCATCCAGAGTAATGGAAGCCATCTCGCCGAAAAAGTTATGTTCATTAACAACTGAGATTCTGTTTTTAAATTCATTATCAAGGTAAACCCCAGCCTTGCCGGAAAGTATGTAATACACTTCTTTTCCCTGGCTGTTTATTGTAAAAATCGGATCTCCTTTTTTATAAAGCATATGGTATTTTTTAAGCGGCTTTGTAAGCGTCGCGAAAAGTTTGTCAAATAATGTTTTAGGCTGCGAACCTTCTGAATATACCTGTCTCAAGCGGATAAAAAGCATGGCGTCGGAAAAATCAAGGATATTTATTAACTGTCCGCCGAAAAAGAAAAAAACAAAAAAGAAATAAATATTAACAAGAAAAAGAAACAACCTCCCCAGGGTTCCGTAAAGAAGATTATATCTGTCCGGACTGATAATCATTGCAAAACCAGCCGCAAAAATCTGATATAAAATTATACATGCAAGAACTCCGACTACTATATATTTAAATCTTGGATGCCTAACAGGATAAAAACGATAAGCCGCCATAGCAAGCAGCGCAAGGCTGAACATAAAAAAGATTCTTGCGGCGATTATTAAAACAGGCGCAATGGCTATATCCGACATGAACTCTACGGAATTTAATAAAATAATACCCGCTCTTAATCCAATAAGAGCGATAATAATAACAAACATGGCAAGCAGCCCCAATCCAAGCGTAAAAATATTATCCTTTAAAATAGAACGAGCGCCTGAAAAGACCACTCCAAGGCCGCGCTGGATCGAAAGAGCGCAAAGCCTTGTAGCCCAAAAAATAACAAGAACAGAAATTAATCCTGCAACCCCAGAATTGGAAAAACTTAAAAAATTGATAACAAGATTTTTAGCGTCGAAAACGCCGAAAAGAAAGTCTATTTGCCCAAGCATGGATTCCAACACTTCGGGAGGCACAGAAAGAATACGGGAAACAACAAATGAAATAAAAAGCAGCGCCGGGGCCGCAGACAAAAGGAACCCATAAGCACAGGCTGCAGCGTGATTCATCAGCCCGTTTTTATTAAACAGCTCCAATGTAAGCCACAAACGCTGCAATATGAGAAGAAAAAAATTCTTAACGCCGTCTCTTTTTCTGTAAAAACTGTTATTCTCCACAATTTGATTCCGTTATAAATATGATATTATTAAATTTGTAATAAAGCAAGGTTATTTAAAATTAAACTGTAAATCATTCTGAGGCAGCCTGTTAATAAATAATTTTTCTAACTACTCGCCTTCTTGCATTTCTTTATTTTCAATAACTTCTCCTTCATTTAACAGGACACAGACATCTGTGAAATTTTCAAGGAACTCAATTACATGGCTTGAAAAAAGTATTATTTTATTATTATCTCTGTAATATTTCAAAAGATTTTTAATTTTAATATTTGAAACAACATCAAGACCATTATTCGGCTCATCCCATATAATTGTATCAATATCTCCTATAAGGCTTATAACAATTTGAACCTTCTTTTTCATCCCGGAAGAACATTGATTAAACTGTTTATGTATATATTTATCAACTTCTAGAAAGCGAATCAATTCTTCTGTTTCTGAAATTTACATTTTTTATTAACAGCATTGTATTTTAAATACATTATTAAAAAGGATAAAAACACGGAAAATATTGCTAACTCACAGATTAAAATAAAATATCTGTTATCTGGCATTGAAATAAATACGATGACATTAAATATAATCAATAAAACATTATTCAAAAAAGCCTGTTTTAAAAATTATCTTGTATAAACAATTCTATTATTATATTTGCTCGAAGTAATAATTCGCATTATCGCTATTTTAATCCAAAACAATATTAGCGCCATAATTTAAAACAATCTCCATTTATCCTACCACCCAAACTGCTCCATATCCACTTTTCCATCTTTAGAAACCTTAACACCATCTTTTTTTAAGAGTTTTACCTGTAACACCATGCCCTCCCCTTCCAATCCAATTGTGCCGTCAGAGCGGATAATTCTGTACCATGGCAGATTGAACTTCTCAGACATTGAATGAAGCGTCCTTACAGTCTGCCGCGCTCCATTGGGGATACCCGCTTTTAACGCAATATCGCGGTAACTGCAAACCTTTCCTTTCGGCACCGCAAGAATCTGCTCGATAATTTTTCGGGTGTTGTCAGTCATATATTCATATCATATAATACTTAATATATGAAAACAATCGAGCGCGAAGACGGTAAAAGCAAATGAGTTACATAGAAATCATTTTAATTGCAATCGGTCTTTCGATGGACGCTTTCGCCGTTTCTATCACGCTGGGGCTGTCTGTTGAAAAGCCGTCGTTTAAACAGTATTTAATCCCGGGACTTTACTTCGGCTTTTTTCAAGCGTTAATGCCTTTAATCGGCTTTTTCGCAGGTACTTTGTTTGCAGATAAAATTAGTATGTTTGAACACTGGGTTGCGTTTGTTCTGCTTGGTTTTATCGGGGGAAAAATGATCGCGGACAGTTTCTCCAAACACGAAGATAAATCAGACACAAACAAATTCACTTTTTTAAATATGCTTCTTCTTGCAGTCGCAACAAGCATAGACGCTTTGGCAGTCGGCGTAACATTCGCGTTTTTCAAAATTAATATTTATATCTCTATCGCGATAATCGGTTTTACAACATTCTGCATTTCTACAGCCGGCGTGAAAATCGGAAATATCTTCGGAGCAAAATTTAAATCCAAAGCGGAACTTGCAGGCGGAATAATTTTAATCGCTCTCGGTATTAAAATATTAATTGAACATCTGTTTTTTAAATAACAGGCAGCCTATTCCATCTTCCAGTTGCCGTCTGTAAGCGAATACTTTCCCGGCTTTTTTCCGTTGGATTCGAAAAAAGCGTCAAAATTATTCGCTGTAGTGTAAAGGACATTGCCGCTTGCGTCTGTAAAAACAATATTGCTCCTGATGCGGCCGTCGGAAGAACGCGCGTCAAAAGCGCGGTCTCCGAGATTCTGAAGCGAAGACGGAATAGTAACGCTTGTTATAAAATTGTTATAAAACGCGCCGGCTCTGATTGTGGTCACGCTGGAGCCGACTTCAACGCTTGTAAGCTTGTTACCCGAAAACGCGCCTTCCCCTATCAATGTTACATTAGCCGGGATTTCTATACTTTTTATTTTATTATTAAAAAACGCGTAATCGTCAATTTCTGTAACAGAAGCCGGAAGGGTTATTTCTCCTATCTGATTATTGGAAAACGCGCCTTTGCCGATTATCGCAATGCTTGTGCCCAATGTTACGCTTGACAGCCTGTTGCTTGTAAACGCCCCTCTTCCTATTTTGGTTACATTATTTCCGATTGTTAAAGTTGTAAGCCTGTTATACGAAAACGCGCCGTCGCCGATTACTGTAACGGAATCGGGAATTGAAACTTCTCTTAAACCTTTGCCGATAAAAGCGCCGTCGCTTATCATTGTAACATTTTTGCCGTCGATAGTTTCAGGGATTGAAAGCGTTGTTGCTCTGCCTTCAGAACCTGTAATAGTAAGGCCTGTGCTGTTGCCTTCGACCGTTATTCTAAGACCGCTCTGGGCAAAAATATTCGCGGCGATAAAAAAAAACAGTAATATAAATATTTTTTTCATATGTACTGGACAAATAAAAATGGGCGATACAAGACTTGAACTTGTGACCCCTAGCGTGTCGAGCTAGTGCTCTAACCAACTGAGCTAACCGCCCGTGTTACTTTTATATAAGTTATTTAGTCACTACCTCCACAAAAAATTTTGACCGCATGGCTTTGATGTCATGCGGCCGAGGTTTGAAATAAAATAAAACTTATTTTACTCTTTCGCGGATAGCGACGTTTACTTCGATCTTTCCGTTTGCGCCGAGTTCCATCGGAACAATAAGGGCTTCCACTTCGCCGAGGTTGGTAGAAACTTCCATATTGTCGCCGGTAAAAAGCGCAGGCGGGGTAAGGTCAAATTTGAAACCAAGATCGTGCAGCTTGGTTACCGCCTGGGCGGTAATCATGTTTGCAAGTTCCTGAATGGTTGCTTTGGCAAGCTCATCCAGAGCTGTGAAATTTTCACCGTTCATTGCGCCGGCGACATGCAAAGCGGTATCCTTAGTCATATCGAAAAGTACGCGCCCTTCTACATCTCCTGCAAGACCGACGAGTGCGGCCACGCCCATTATAGACATTGAGGTAGGCTTGAGGTAAATTTCACCGCGCTTTACATCGGAATTCAACACCTCTTTTAATACACCAAAAGCGGACTCTACGAAAGGGTTGATATACTCGACTCTCATAATACACTCCTTAAA
>WQRN01000029.1 GCA_009786715.1 Treponema sp. | reverse complement strand
CAGCTGCGCCGGTTCGCCGTCGTGATGCCAGATTTCCCAGGCAATACCTCCGCGATTAAGTCCCGGAACATGCAAATGATATTTCCATTGCCATAATTTCTGATCCCGGATTAAAACCATTGTTTCATCCACAGCTCTTCTATCCCTGAAATTTGGATACATACCTGATCGCCAATCTGTATCAGCGGGCGTTACCCAAGACTGAACTGCCCATAAAATCGCGTCAACCTGAGCGTCAGAATATCCGCGCGCAGGAATAACCATAACATTTTCTGAATTAAATATTACATAATTTTTCGATCTGGGACCCTTCGGCGGAACTACAATACCCCAATCATCTCTCATAACACGCATATCGCCGGTTATATATTGCTGATCTATTCGCATAGCTACTTTTGAATCTTGAAATTCAGGAATATGCCAGTTCCATGCGGCTCCTTCGGGCTTCGGTTTCATTACGCCTTCATCTCTTAATCTCATGTAAAAACGAACAGCTTCCAAAAATTCAGGCCTGTTTGAAGAATTATAAAGCATACTGTTCTTATCTCTCATAACATAATTCGCTCCGTTACTTGAAATCAGAGCGTCAAGAATTTCCGTGGAAAGATCCGAAGGCATTGCGTATGTATCTATTATGCCATCATTGTTTATATCCCTTGTAAGTTTTTTCGCAATCTCAAGAAATTTTTCCCATGTCCATGTGCCGGCTTTTTGAAGATCATAAGGCAGATCGGGATCCAAACCCGCTTCTCTGAACAGCCTCTTGTTCCAGACCACAACGGCAGCCTGAGAACTTCCGCCGTATCCGTCAGTAAAAGCGTAAGTTTTGCCGTTAAAAGTAAAAGCTGTTGTAACATGCCTGTTCCATTCAACAGGGGTTGTAGAACTCCAGTTAATCACTCTTCGCGTACCCACAGGATACAAAAGATTTTGGCGGTAAAGAGCCAATGCCCAATCTGCCTGCAAACGGAAAACATTCGCGGCAGGTCTTCCTGCCATTATCGATGTAGAAGCAATCTGGGCCATTTCACCCCAACTGCCGATATTCTTATCCTGCATTTTAAAATTATATTCTTTTAAAAGCCTTTTGCGGTAATCAAGCGTTCTCTCTTCGGAATCAGTTCTTGCTTGAAAGACAGCAGGATCATAATTTGACCACCAGTTTCCAATAACAATATTCATTCCTCTGAGCGAATTTCTAACTGCGTTCGGAGCTTTGGGAACAACTTGCTGCGCAAATACAGGCGCTGTATTCATTAGTAATATAAAAATTATAATATAAGAAATAATTGTCTTTTTATTTTTCATTCTTTTTATCCTTTATTTTTCTTGACCCAATTAACAATCTCATCAACTTTTCCGAATACAAGGCCGGTAACAGTATCCGCGCAGCCGTAGTAAATCGCAATTCTGTTTGTGTCCTTATCTACAAGCGCCGCGACAGGGAAAGTGACATTGGGAACATCACCTGCTAATTCATAAATTTCGCGCGGATTGATTATATAGGGTTTTGGGCGCGCAATGACTTTCCATGGTTTATCAATATCCATTAAAGCCGCGCTGAAAGAATAAACAAAGCCGTTACAGCTGGTCAGTACGCCGTGGTAGAAAACAAGCCAGCCCTCCGTTGTTTCAATGGGACAGGGACCTGCGCCTATTTTTGTACTTTGCCATCCGCCTGAAGGCGACATAACATGACGGTGCTTTCCCCAGTAAATTAAATCCGGGCTTTCAGAGTAAACAATATCGCCGAAAGGAGTGTGTCCTGAATCGCTGGGGCGGCTGTACATTGCGTAGTTGTTTCCGATTTTGCGGGGGAATAGCGCGCCGTTGCGGTTGAACGGCATTACCGCGTTTTCCATCTGATAAAATTTTTCAAAATCAAAAGTGTAGCCCAAACCGAGGCATGGACCGTGATAACCGTTACACCACATTATGTAGTAACGATCCTCCAAAAAAATAACGCGGGGGTCGTATTTATAATCGGAATCGGGTATTTCAGGATCGGCCTTAATAAATTTTATCGGCTCATCCTCAATTACCCAATTAACTCCGTCTTTACTCCTGCCCGCGTTAATATCCATGTGACGCGCAGTATCATCGCAGCGAAAAACGCCTGCAAAACCACCCTTAAACGGAACAACAGCGCTGTTAAAAATGCTGTTGCTCCGCAAAGTCAAATCCCTCGGAATGATCGGGTTTTTCGAAAACCGCCACATCGGNGTTTCTAACGAAACGCGCTCCTTATCAGGATTACTATGTGATGGTCTGTCTTCCCAGGGAATATTGGGCAGACTGTATCCGTTTACTATGATACTGCTCATCCTGTTCTATCAAAGACCGTTAGCGTCTGCAATCAAAGCGTTCCAGTTGTTGGAAACAGCTTCGATCAACTGCGCCGCTTCGCCGTCATGGTACCAGATTTCCCAGGCGATACCGCCGCGGTTAAGTCCGGGAACATGAAGGTGATATTTCCATGTCCATAATTTCTGGTCGCGGATTAAAGCCAATGTTTCATCAACTGCTCTTCTGTCTCTGTAATCGGGATATGCGGCGAGTCTCCAGTTATCATCAACGGGAGTTACCCATGTCTGATATGCCCAAATAATCGCGTCTACCTGCGCGTCTGTAAATCCGCGGGCAGGAATAACTCTTACGTTTTCGTCGTTAAATACTACATAGTTTTTTGACCTTGGGCCTTTCGGAGGAAGCACCATTCCCCAGTCATCTTTCATGTTTCTGAGATCGTTAGTTGCTAAATACTGCTGGTCAATGCGCATAGCGACTTTACCGTCGTTAAATTCAGGAATGTGCCAGTTCCAGGGAACATTATCGCCTGCCGGTTTCGGCTTCATAATGCCTTCATTCCTTAGTCTCATGTAGAACTGAACAGCTTCGATAAACGCAGGCGTATTTGAAGCGTTTTCAAGTAAACCAGTTTTATCATTTTTTCTGACATAAGTCGCGCCGTTACCGGAAACAAAAGCGTCCAGAATTTCTGTTGAAAGATCCGCGGGCATAGCATAGATATCGACAATACCGTCGTTATTAATGTCTCTTGTTAATTTTTTAGCGACGTCAAGGAATGCATCCCATGTCCATGTTCCGGCTTTCTGAAGATCATAAAGAAGGTTAGGATCGAGTCCCGCTTCTCTGAATAGTCTCTTATTAAAGAATACGCATGCGGCATGGTTACTTCCGCCGTAACCTTCAGCAAAAGCGTAATGTGTGTCTACGCGCCCTGATTTTAATTTGAACGCGGTGTTAACAGATTGATTCCATTCAACAGGAGTCTTGGCAGTCCAGTTTACCGCTTTGCTTCTGCCTACAGGATACAGAAGGTTCTGGCGGAACAACGCAAGCGCCCAGTCAGGCTGCAATACGAAAATTGTCGCGGCAGGTTTTCCCGACATGATCGAGGTAGCCGAGATTTGCGCCATTTCATTCCAGCTTGCAATGTTTTTTTCCTGCATTTTGAAGTTATACTGCGCTATGAATCTCTTACGATAATCCAGCTGTCTTTCTTCATAATCGTTTCTTGCCTTATGAGTGGCAGGATCATAGTTGCTCCACCAGTTGCCGATTACTATGTCCATTCCTCTCAGCGACGTTGCAACAGCACGCGGAGCCGCAGGAACCGGCTGAGCAAACACAGAAACAACCATTGCCAGCATAAGGATACAGGCAATCAGAATCGCTTTCTTTGTCATATTTTCCTCCGAAAATTTTATTATCTCAAGCACTCTACCGCTAGGCGGTCCATGCATTGAAACCTCATTAATAAAACCCAAAAATTGCCTATTGGGTTACATCTTAATACCAGTCTGACTAAGTGATTCAACGAATGCCTTTTGGGCGACCAAATACAGAATTATAAGCGGAGCAAGGCACATAAGCATGCCTGTCGCGATCATTGCTTGAACATAGCCTACAGGCGCTGTTGAAGCGACCGCCGCTCCTGTAATAGAGTTGGTTGCCGCCCACCACTGGCTGACTCTTTCCGCAATTGCTCCGAGTCCTGTGGATAACATTCTATAATTGTTCAGGAACAATGAAGAGAAGAATGAATCCGTCCACTGCCAAACAAAGGAGAACAGGAAACAGGATGTAAGCATCGGGGTCGCGTCCGGAAGCATAATCCTGATAAATGTTTTAAATTTACCGCATCCGTCTACCCATGCGGCTTCTTCAAGCTCCTTGGGCATACCTCTGAAGTACTGCCTTAACATAAAAATGTACAAACCGCTCTTAAGACCCATACCCGTAGCGGACAACAGCCAAAAACCAAAAACACTGTTCAGCAGATTTATTGGTTCCCCTGTGATAAGACGGAATAATCCGAATAAGTCGAAGAAGTGGAAATTTAAATACAGCGAAGCCATGATCGTCTGAGGCGGAACAACGATGATCAACATAACGCAGAAAAACCAGAAACCTCTCAGCGGGAACTTATACCGGGCAAAACCATAAGCCGCAAGAGTACAGGCGGCAATCTGTAAAACAGAACTCATTGTAATTATAAAGAAAGTTTCTAAAAGAGCAGGCCAAAAATTAATTAACTGAGACGCGATTCTGTAATTTCCGGTAGTAAAATTACGCGGTATGCTTATAACCGTACTGTCATATAAATCCTGCTCAGCCATAAAACTTACGCTTAATTTATCAAGCAGAGGCTGAATAATCAGGAAGCACATTCCAAAAAGAAGTATCGCGCGGCAGATTTTATAAGTGATATCAAGCGCCTTCTTTTTCTGGTGATAATTTCTGGAAATATTACCCCAATTCGCCGTTCGTTCTTTGTCAGTATAAATATCATCACTCATAGTAGTATACCCTCTTGGAAATTATTGCCATTGCAATTCCTATAATCGAAATTACAGCCAGGAAGTAAACCCAGGCCATAGCGGTGCCAAAACTGAAATTCAACATTCTCAGCGTAGTTAAATTTATTTTAGCCATAACCCGGTTATCCGTTCTTATAAAGTAATCAACAACGCTGTATACAATGTTAACAAGAATTAATGAACTTACCATCGGGAAAGTTATTTTCCAGAAACATTCCCACGCGGTCGCGCCTTCAATTTTAGCCGCTTCGAACATGCTCGGCGGAATTGTCTGAAGAGCGGAAAGGAAGATAATTATCTGAATGCCGGATGCCATCGCGATATCATAAATCTGATTTATAATACGGAAAATGTAACCCATAAAATCACTCGCCGCGCCTTCCGCGACAAGAATATCCTCCAGCACTTTGGTAACAGAAGACTTCATTAAATTGCCTTCTTTGATGATGTCCGCCATGCTGTTTAAAAGAGAATTATTTGTTTCCAGTCCAATCATTACGCCGGAAGAAAGAATTACCGGAAGAAAAAATATCGCGCGGACAAAACCTCTTGCTTTGAATTCCTGATTCAGAATAAGAGCGACGAACAGGCTGAAAATGATAATCGCGGGAACTATTAAAAGCATTCTGCCTATTTCTTCAACAAGGAATCTGTTAAACTCGGGGTCTACCGCGACGACTCTGATAATATTAGCGAGCCCGACATAAGTCATGGAAAACCCTTGCTTTTCCGTATCAATTTTTACATCGCTGAAAACCATCCTCAGAGATTCCGCGATGGGGAACAGCATAAAAGCTATAAATCCGATAATGAAGGGAAGCAGGAACAGATATCCTGTTACAGCATTTTTTCCTTCAAGCGTTAATGATAATTTATTATCTTTTTTAATAAGATACATTATTCCCCCCGCCTGACAATATAACTGTCTGATTTAACATTACTGCCGTTATAATTCCAGTCGCTTTCGCTTACATTTACGATAACTCTTGTTCCGTCATCATACTGGGTTACTGTCACGCCGTAAGCTAATATTTGATGATTAACAATATGCCTATTATAAAGATGTCCGAAATCATCGTTGAATTTCTGATATAGCGCATTTGCGTCATTGACCCATTTGCCGTATTCGTTCGCGTAAAACTGCCTGAACTTTGTTTCCTGCAGCTCGGCTGTTTCTTCCGTCATAAAACTGAAATACAGCCCCGCGCCGCTTTCAATTGTTTTAAGCAGATTTTTTGTGTAGTCTTCCGCGAGATTAATCGCTCTTCCGGTGAACGGTACATATCCATGAAGAACAATCGGAAGGAACGGAACAGACGAATCCGTTATTCCAAAACTTTGATCGTCTATAACCATATCTGTAACAATAGAAGCCCATGGCATGGAAAAGACATAACCTGTATGCACAAGAATTCCGTTTCCTGCCTGATTCATTTTTTCAAATTGCTGCTGGCGGATCTTCATGCTCTCTTCGCGGCTTACGCGTCTTCTTTCATGATAATCCCCGGCGAGCTTTGTTCCCATGTTTCTGAAAGCAATATTTTTCATTCCCATCTTTCCCGCTTTTGGAATAAAATTATCTATCATTTTGACTGTTGCGGCAGGACGTGCCAGATAATTGAGCTTACCCCATTGCTTGCGTTCTCCGAACCAGATAAAACTATACGGATAACGCTGTACGCGTTCGCGGTTTACATAACGCGCGGCATCGCTGTAAATATTAAACCCGGAGAATAATCCAACATCTCTCATGAAAACAAAATCAACTTCCGGATAGAGTTCAAAATTATTTTTTTTGGCTGTGTCTACAATATGATTAAAATTTCTGCGGTTTCCAAGTTCTTTGATTAATTTGATTTTAGTCGGCACTGTATGATCTACGCTGCGATTAAACCAGCCGTTCAATTTTATATGAACATTCTTCCAGCCGAAACCGGCAAAATCATTGAGCATGGTTTCGGTTTCTTTATAAGAAGTAAGTTTCAGAGGCAGATCCAAAGGAAGACCAAGACGATGCTGTGTTTTATTAACGGCGCCGATTACCTCTACAGCGACGGGAAGACCGCCCGTCACGCGCCTGTTTTCAAGAATCGGATAATTTTTAAAAAGCCACGAACGGTATTCCTTCGCCATTCCCATGTATCCGGGTTCGGCGCATGGCGTATAACGCAGGGTTATATTCTCGCCCGCAGGAAGAGTCTGCTCGTAAAGGAACACCGCGCGCTGATTACGTTCCGCAATATCCATTAATGCGCCGTGAACCATGGTGAATATAGGGTATACCCTGTTCCATGAGCTGTTTCTGCCCGAAACATCGGCGCGTACGCTCGCGTAAGCCGAACCTTCTTCTATTACACAAAGCAAGGCTGCGTTATTTTTATTAATTCCAAATGCCGGGAACAGCGCCCTGTTGTCGCTTATTACGGCTTCCCGGCGAATTGCTTCATCCCATCCGTATATATTAATGCTGTAAGAAAGCTGATTTTGTTTTTGATTATTAAAATTGATAATCGCGCCGCTTCCGTCCGGCACAAGCATATAGCCTGAATCATTTAAACCTCCCGCGCCCATGAAAGGCAGCAAAGCCATCTGGGTAATCGGGTATGTAGGACGGTATCCTATTTTATCGAAGGGAACATTTACTATAAGTGATTTACCGTCAAGAATGTAGCGAATTGTTATGCTGAACGCCGGCCTTACAGATTCGCCTCTTAGCTCGTAACGCATGGAATCTTCGACATAATCTTCCATGGTGTAGCCTGCGGATTTAAAACTTTCTTCTGCAATTTCTTTCATGTAATCCGGCGAGCCTGTGCGCAGAACCCATAATTTAACATCTCTAAGCTCCGGAAAATCGCTTAAAAGCTGAGTCCTGTCGTCGTTCATGCGCAGATTGTTAATGTCGTAAAGGCGGTAAGTAGACTCAACAATTCCGCGTTCCTCATAATCCATCAGATCAAGATAAAAATTCATCCTATCTTCAGACATCGCCGGAGGTATCCGGAAAGAGCGGGCAAGATCGCCGACTGTATAACGCACTTCAAGAACGCCGTCAACAACATCGTAATCATAAGCGCCGCGCTGAACGCTGTATTCGCCGGACTGCAGCGTCATTCCAATACCTGCGGTATCCGCGTAATCAACAGAGAACTGCGATTCCATTAACTGCCTTGTAACAACATCGGCCAATCTGTCGCTTTCCGGATTAGGAGGATTCGAACGCCACTGTACGCCGGTATTTTTATCCGTAAGAATTATTTCCGCGGTGGTATGTAAAAAATTTAAACGAAGATACTCATTTTCAAGAACAACATCATTACCTTCAAGAAATTCATATATCATTACAGGCCTTGGCCTTACGACTTTAGATTCACATGATACAGCCAGGAAAATTGTAATGAATAACAATAGTATAAAAGCAGATTTTTTCACCTGACCCCCTAAATGAACCGGAATAATATTTCTTTATAAAGCGAGACAAAGTACGAGACAGCGTCGCTTATAAGACTGAAGAATATAACGAAGATAAATACCATTACCCCCATCCCTACAACCGTTAACAAACTGGAAAGTATTGTTTTAAGAAGACTGTAATCGTGAACCATCATCATCGCGGCAAGTATCAGAATGCCTGTCCAGATAGCCGCAAAACCTCCAAGCACCCAGTAAATCGCGCCTTCTTCGAAGGTGATAAACTGGCTTAACACTATCATTATCGCGTTAATAATTACAAACGGCGTTAGCGCATAACAGATGGACATATAAATCTCGAGCATCCTGCCTTTCCCGTCCATAAGCGTTGTAAGACTCCAGTTGGCGACAGTCCACAGTCCGACCGGCAGCAGGATACGAAGCGCAACGATAACCGAATTAAAATATTCCATGTTGATTGTAACAAACTGGAAATTAGTCAGCGTTAGGCGCAATACTTCTACAATAACGGCAAGTCCGATAATTACGTTTGCGGCTCCCACAGAACCGCGTTTTTCGTGAGTTAAATCCCAAAAACCGTCGAGCGGATGCGTAATAACATACAGCGAGTACTTTAAAGTTTTCCCAAGGTGCTGCCACCATTCTTTGTTATTAAGGTATTTCATGCTTCCAAAATCTCCTTGACAGTTTTAATGGAAAACTTGATTATCAGCGGAAGGAAAATCGCGATTCCTAAAATCAAAAGCATCCACCACAGATTTTCTTCCATCCATTGCTTACGGTACAATTGGAACGCTTTCCCGTAACCTTCGCGGTAATGTTTTAACTTGTAGTATCTCATCGCTTTCTGGAACTCACCCTGCCTGAGCGCAGCGCGTCCGATGCCGATGTACGCCAAATCGTAATTGCCGTTCATTTTTAAAACATCTTCCCAAATATGAGCTGACGCTTCATAGCGTCCGGCTTTGTATTCGTCCAAAGCTTCGTTAATCATAATCCCGTAGCCGGTTAGATCAAAACGGGTAAGAGCGCCTGATCTTGAATCGAGAGCGTAAAGGGACTCGCCCATTCTGTCCAGCGCGACAGGCTGAAGGAAAGATCCTTCGCGGTTGCCTACTCCGCCGAAAGCGTATAAAAGGTTCCCCTGGAAATCGTACATAAAAATACGCCCGCGAGTTCTGTCGAAACAGGCATAAGAGTCATTATCAAAGGCGACTACATCGATAAAACGAGAACGGCCTGAAATGCCTCCGGCGTTACCGACAACCAAATCGCCGACAGGATCTTCATAACCATTGCGAATTAAAATATCCTGCCCCATTGCGTTAAGCCTGCGCACAGGATCCGTCTGACCTGTAGAGTTTGTAACATAAAGAAATCCGTCTTTATCCATCGCGACATTGCTGTATTCTGTCGGGATAAATAAATCCATACGCGCCTTCTGCGCCTGTGTGGAAAGAAGTTTCCAGATGTAATCAATCGGATTAACATGAACTTTATTCGCGCCCATATAACCGGAAAATTCCCAGCGGTTATCAAATTCCATCAGGCCTTTATTGATGTTACGCGCCTGAACAAAAACGCGGTTTGCGAAATCAACAATTACTTTTACGGGAATAAATTCCGACAAATCACCAAGGCTTTCATCTTCCGGTTTTACAATTGTGTGAATATGTCTCCAGTCATTATCAAGAATTAATACGCGCTGATTGTTTGTGTCGGCAATGTAAAGATTGCCGTCTCTGTTTTCAAAAATATCCATCGGGTAATTAAAAGCGGACGCAACTCCGTCAATCATTACAGAACTGACGGTTCTTACAACCGCATGTTCGCCGTTTTCACGCACTTCAATTTTAATTATCCTGTTGCTGCCGGAATCGCAGATGTAAATGCGGTTATCACGGATAAAAAGCCCCTGAGGATCCCTGAAATGCCCGATACCTAAGGTTGTTCCGAGAATATACGCGCCGACCCTGTACGCGTCCGGAGACGCAACCTGCTCAAACCAAAAGTCGTAATTATACGTATAGTTGGTCGGCGAAGCAAAAACAGGAGTTAACGCAAACGAGCATACCATTAATAGAAACACAACACGAAAAATATTTTTCATTCTTTTATCCCCGAACTTGCCATCGTCTGCAGAACATTGCTCTGTGCGAATATAAACATTACAAGCGGAACGATCATAACAAAGAGCGTTACCGCAGCCGCGACGCCTGTACGCGCAATACCCGCCGCGGCAATTTGCCCGAGCGCGTAAGGCAGCGTTTTTAATTGTTCAGAATAAATAAAGACCGACGCTCTCGCGTTCCACAAGTTTTGAACGGAGAAGATCATAACGGTAAGCCACGCCGGTTTAATCATCGGCAGTATTATATAGATGAAGATACGGAATTCTTTAGCGCCGTCCACCTTCGCGGCTTCCAGCAGAGTGTCCGGTATCGTGTCTATAAACTGCCTCAAAAGGAAGAATCCCATAGGCATCGCAAACGCCGGAATTATAACGGAAAGATATGTATCAACCCAGCCAAGACCCGCCATAACAAGGTAATTAGGGATTGCGGTTACATAAGTTGAGAACATAAGGGTTATAATTACGCCCTGGAAGAAAATCTTTGATCCGGGGAATTTATACTTAGAAACAACAAACGCGCCCATTGAGGCGACAATGATAAGGCCGACAGTTCCGACTACAGTTATAAACAACGTATTAAAAATGTAACGCGAAAATGTAACCCATGATTTGCTCATTAAAATAAACAAATCCTGGAAATTGTTTAATGTAGGACGCTGTACAAAGAGTTTAGGCGGAAACAGGAAGATTTCATTCAACGGTTTAAACGCGTTATTGATCGCAAAGACAAGCGGATAAACGAAGAACAATCCAAATAGGGTGAGAATCACAACGATAAAAGCATCGCCGCCGTAAGAACGGTTTAGTCTCTTTCCACCGACTAATTTTTTTATTTTCTTGTTCATATCTACCTCTTAAGTTCCTACTCGGCTTAACATTTTCTGAATAACCGCGTTAAGAACAATCATTGTGAAAAACAATATCGTAGCTATCGCAGAAGCATAACCCATTTCGAAACGCGTAGAGCCGTAATCAACAAGATGATTTACAACCGTATGAACCGCGTAATCCGTACTTGGGAAACCGGCAAGCTGGACTGTAACATCGGCGACCCCGAACGCCTGAGTTATCGCCATAACAGCGCCGAACATTAGCATCCCCTTCATATTCGGCAGAGTGATGTACCACAGCTCCTGCCAGCGGTTGGAGATACCGTCTACAAGTCCGGCTTCATAAAGAGACGGATCGATCGTGGAAAGACCGGCAAGGAACGCAAGGAAGCCGGCGCCTAGACTCATCCATAGGATGACTATAAGGATTACAGGCATCATGTACTTTGGATCCGTAAGCCATAGAACGGGCGAATCAAGAATGCCGAGGTTCATTAAAATAGCGTTTACGTAACCATACGCGTCACCTGAAAAAATCAACAGCCAGATAAGGAAGACCGAACCGGAAATTGAAGGCGCGTAAAAAACCAATGTTACGAAAGCGCGGATATAGCGCGGCAATTCATTGATAAACCATGCGAATAAAAACGCCATTATGTAGCCAATCGGCCCCGTAATCGCCGCCATGATAAATGTGTTTTTCATTGATATTAAAAAAACATCGTCGGCTAACAACAGATTGATGTAATTGCGAAGTCCGATAAATTTCGGCGGTTCAAGAACATTAAAATACGTAAAACTTAAAAAGAGCGATATGATAACGGGAGCAACGTAGAAAAGAAGAAAGACGACAGCGTAAGGAGCAAGAAAAAGATAACAAACCCTATGCCTGTATATATCTCTCGCTCTGTATTCGTCTTTCTCTCTTATTTTGATAAAATAATTTTTAAGACTCATTTATCCCCCTACTCCAGACCGAATTCTTTGCGTTTTTTTATCAGCTCATCATTAATTGTGAGCGTGTAATCCAACAGGGTTTCCCGCGTATCCTGACCTTCATTCAGAATGCGGCGCGCCGCGTTTGTAATATGACGGCTTACAAAGTAACCGCCCGGCACTTCCGGTATTCCGACTGTCCACTGGCGCTGTTCGTCAAGAACCGCCATTTGCTCGGAACCCCACGAAAGCCGTTTGAACGCGGCATAATTCGCTGTCGGATAACGCGCCGCGGCGCCCATTATACTTTCCAGCTCCCGCCCGAATCTTAGCTGAGTATCAGCGCTGATCCACCACTTTAAAAATTCCCAAGCTAAATCCGGTTGTTTACTGTCAGAGAAAATCATTGACGCTAAAGTACCAACGGAAACAGATCTGTTTATACTGCCGTCCGGTCTCGGTAAACCCGGCATTCTCGCGAAACCCCAAAGTCCGCGAAGCTCAGGCGCGAAGACTTCCAGAGTATTGAAGTTTGAATAATCCGCAAACGCAAGCGGCATTTCACCTGTACGGAAGCGGTTAACAAAATCGTAAACAACAGGCGTCTTATAATGCGTAAAGAACTTTGTATAAACATCAAACGCTTCGATGGCGATCTCGCTGTCCAGAAGAGTGCGCGAACCGTTTTCGTTATACATTCGCCCGTCGCGCTGGAACAGATGCGCAAGGAAGTTGGAGAAGTCGATAGCTGTCTGCACGTTAGTTGCAACGGAAGGGATGCCTACGTTCATATTACTTTTTTGGATAATGGGAAGAATGTTGATAAGATCGTCCCATGTATCAGGAATTTTAATATTCAACTCGCTTAAAACATCTTTTCTGTAGAACATTACATGGAAGTACTGCGTTTCAGGAAGCCCGTACACTCCGCCCTGGAATGTGAAAGGAGTAATAACGCTGTGGTGTAAGTCCTGCACAGCTTCTTCAAAATCAGGGAACTTAGAAAGATCGATAACTGCCTTTCGGATAGCGTAATTGACCGGATCTCCCTGAGGCAGAGTAAGCGCCATATCAGGACCGGTGCCGGCGACAACAGCGGGCATAACAGCGTCGGCGGCGACAAGTTTAACATTTACCCTTATTCCTGTTAACGGAGTAAAAGTATCGTCTATCATCGCTTTTAATATTGTACTTTGATCGCGTCCGGCAAGTATCCACACATTGATGACATTGGCGCCTTTGGCGTGGAAGTCGCCGAGATTGTTATAATCAACAAAGAACGACGCGAAGAATGAACGAATCTCATGCGAAGCGGTAACAAAGAAATTTTCTCTTACCTGCGGCAGCCTTGCTTCGGCTGCGCTGATAACTATAAAGTCAACATCAAGCTGCGACTGTGAGAGAGCCAGCAAATTGTCGCCTAAAGATGAAATATTCTGCTTAAAGTTGACTAACATTCTGGGAATTTTATCCGGGCGTCTTACGAACAGCTCGAGCTGACGCGCGAGAGTTAATGTAGCGGCGGCTTGCGCGCTGCGCTCGCCTGAATAGCGGGTTAAATCATCGACAAGTTTGTAAAGAATTTTGCTTTCTAAAGCCATCGCCTCGATAACTTCGGGATAAACATAATCAACGCGGTAATCGCGGTAAATATCGGGTTCGGGACCGGTTAAAACCAGTATTTTACGGTAAATCGTATTCAGGCGGAAAACGCTTTCTTCCATAACATTTAACATTTCACCCATGCCGCCGAGTGTCGCCTGAACACGCAGGGTATGAGAGCCGGCTGCCAGCGGGAAGAAAAAATCGCCGTTTTTATCGCCGAGGGTATTAAGAACCCATTTATTAGTGTAAACAAAAGGCACGGACGCAAGTTCCTGAACCGGAATATCTCCGTTAATCATAAATGTGCGGTTCGAAACAAAACCGCGGTTATAATTCTGCCTTCCCTTCATGGAAATACGGTACATTCCATTTTCCGGAACATCAAATTCCCATTCAATCCATTGTCCGGCAACGCGCCAGCTCTGTCCTCCAATCATATTAAGCCTGATTCTCGCGACGCTTGGAGGCTCCGTTGCGCCGGATGAACGATCGTAAATCGGATACAGCGAAGGATCCGATCTGCGCGAGGATCTTTCACCTTGAATCTTTAATGTATAATTGTTACGCGCATTTTGAAACCGGCTTAAATCCGTGTCAGAAATATATTCGCTGTATGAGGGAGTTTCGGAAGGAGCTCTTAAAATAAGAGAGCGGATTGCGACAGGCTCATTTACGCCTGTAAGTCTGATGGTATTTGTGCCCTGCCTGAAATAAAAAGCATAAGGATCTGTAATATAGCCAAGCGCGTCTCTGAACCATGCGCTCTCCCAGCGCGGCTTCTCAACCTGTGACGGACGAATTTCGTTTCCCTGATTGTCGAAACGGCTGCTTCCTCCGTCACCCCAAACGCGCTGGAATGAAAGTCTGTCGGCGCCAAGAAAGGGAATCTCCCCGTTGATATAGAGAGCGCGCTCTACGGCTATACCTCTTGATTGGAGAGGGAAATATTCCATTCGAATAAAATAGAGTCCTGCTTGTTCTACATTGAATGTATATTCCACAGAACTTATTTCTTCTGTTCGTAAAACCCTTGCTTCACCTTCAAAATTCTCAATCGCGGAAACACCCTGCGCAGAAGTCCATGAAAAAAGATTGATCGAAATATCTCTTCTCCCGGCGGGCGCCTCTGCGTGACGTTCCATGTAGCGGGAATATGTATTAGTTCTCCCGGTACTCGCGCCGCTAAGATCGAAACCGGCGTATTTTGCTGAAAAATCCGGGTCCTGCCTTCCGGCGACAACGATGATTAAAACCGCGACTATAATAACTACCGCGACAATAATCAAAAATCTAAGTTTAGAAGTTTTCTCATCCATATTCCCTGACAGCCTTTATTCATGAAATTAATCTATGCATATCATACATAGCTATTATCTTTGTGAGAAGGGTTCCTGAATCCTGTTCCAGTTAACCGCTCTAAAGAATTACTGGTGAACCATGAAATTCCAAATTTTAATTTCGAAAGGATTTGAATTTCCGAGTTTTCTCCAGCTTTCATGAGTCTGCCATTCAACACCGGTAACCAAAAGTTGATTTTTTCTTACAATCTCGGCCCAGCTTGGCTGCATAAAGAAAGTAATAGGAACTTCTACATATAACGGGGTGTCGGCTTCTGTGGCAAAACGATATTCAAAGTATCCATAATCGCGTACATTACTGGTTTTAAATTTGATACTATAGGCTTTTCCATCGCCTTTAATCCAGAAAGAAAGAACTTTTGCTGTTTTATAACGCTCGATTGTATCAGTATCAGCATCAAGTCCCCAACCGGCAAAACCATACTGGAATTGCGTTGTGACATTCCCGACAACATGGTGAACCATTACTGTTTTACCATCAATCACTTCTTCAGCGCTGGTAATTGTAGAAGTAGATGAACCTTTATCATTTACATCGTTAAAAGCCATCCATTCGCCGGTTGCAAGAACGCCGGGTCCTGTCCCTGTGTCTGCAGCAGCTCCGCCTGTTGAACCGCATGAGAGAATAACAGCGCAAAGCGCTCCGCACAAGATCAAAACAAACATTTTTAGAAAGTTTTTCATGAAATTACCTCCGAATACTAAAAGATAAGGGCAGAATTGCCCCGAATTTACAAGGCCGTAGAAAACCTAGTAGAATCATAATACTCTTATAATCTGTAATCGTCAACAAATATTTTGGAGAAATAAGGGCTTATCAGCCTAAAATTGATAAAAAACCAGGGTAAGTAACATCCGCGCATTCAGAAGAGGTAATTTCAACAGGAACCGGGCTTCCGAGCGCCGATACGGCAAAAGCCATGACAATCCGGTGATCGTTATGGCCGTCAATAACAGGATTTCCAGAGGGAGACAGCGCTCCTTTACCATGAATTATCACTCCATCCGGTAATTCCGTACAACAGACTCCAAGCTTTGCCAGTTCATGCGATATTACAGCAATACGATCTGTCTCTTTGATGCGCGCATGGGCTACATTCATCAGAGAAGTATCGCCTTCAGCGTACGCAGCAACCACCGCCGCCGCAGGAAGCAAATCCGGTGTTTCATTCAGATCAAAAGTGCCGCCGGAAAGAGGTTTATCGCGTGATATTGTGACAAGATGGCCGTTATTGTCATTTTCATCAATTTTAACAGAACAACCCATTTTTTCCAGCATATTAAAAAAGAATTTATCCCCTTGAGTATCTTTAAAATCAAGACCAATCAATGATACAGGCCCTCCGGTAACAGCGGCGGCAGCGGCAGGGAAAGCGGCTGATGAAAAATCACCAGGTACAATGGAAGAAAATGAACTCCAAGATGATCCGCCGGGTATTTCAAAATAATACCCGCCTTTTTGTGTTTTCATAATATATTTTTGATTTTCTTTATGGGTGACTGACACCAGGTATTTTTCCAGGTAAGAAAGAGTCATTTCTATATAAGGCTTTTCATTAAGCAGAGGAACATCAATTTTAGTAACCGTACCGGCAGGAGCAAGAGGAGAGGCGATTAACAGCGCTGTAAGGTACTGACTTGTGGGACATGGAAGGCTCACCATGCCGCCTGAAAATGGGCCTTTGATGGAAATCGGCGCGCAGCCGTTATTGCTCTCTGTTTGAACGCCAAGCCCGGTCAACGCGTTAAGAAGCGGCGCCGCGCTGCGTTTTTGGATTGATTCATCGCCGGTAAACTCAATTTTCCGCGATTGAAGCCCTGCGATGGCAAGCGCGAGGTATAGAGTTGTGCCTGAATTGCCTACATCGATTTTAGAAGAATTAACCACGGAGGTCACGGAGTTACATGGAGTTTTTATAGTTGGCTTTTCCGTAGAACAACAAGAAAACTGCTGATTCGAAAGATACTTAAAATTGTTATTACCAATTATTCTAAGAGAGGCGAGTTTTTTATCATCACCATAGACCTCGGTTATTTGAGCGCCGAAAATTTTACAAGCTTCGATGCAAGAGCGGGTGTCCAGTGAATCGAGAGGGTTTTTAATAATTGATTCACCATCTGCGAGAGTGGCTATCAACAGCTGTCTGATGGTGTGCGATTTTGAAGCGGGGATTTTTACCGTACCGGTGAACTTATGCGGGGTGATGATGGTATTCATAGTTGTTATTATATCACACTCCGAATTGATCTAAATCGATTTTTCCTTCTAAGGGTAATAATTGGGACGATTTCTGTATCAGAGTTACTTTCCCGCTTTATTTCCCTTCTTTTTTCTCGTATTCCAGCAGTTTTTGCATTTGATCAAGGATAAAATCCTGAAAATAGGGGTTTAATTGCTTAAATATGTTTACGGTATCGGTAATTTTATAGTCCGGGGTGACGTCTTTTTCGTACATTTCCCCTTCTCCGGTACGCAGCCATGCTTCGTTTACCCCAAAGGCGGTAACAATAAGCTTGATGTGCCGGTCTAGGACTTTTTTCTTGCCTAGTTCTGTCAATGTTTGAAATGAAGTTGAGACACATATCTTTTGGGCAAATTCTTTCTGCGTTAAATTCAAGCTTTTTCT
>WQRN01000028.1 GCA_009786715.1 Treponema sp. | reverse complement strand
CCACAAGAACCCCCGACCCACCGTTCCCGGAAGGGTGAGGTTACCTGGATGAATACTAATACCCAACGGATACATTTTTCAGCCAGAAAGGGAATTTTCAGCCGGGTCATTGAACCAATGACCTAAAGGAATTTTCCTCTTCATATTTAATATCGGAATCAAAAAAGTTTGCTTTAGGGGAAAAAGCTATGGAAAATGACCCCCGTTTCATATTAAGATTAACTCATGGACAATATTTCCTGGCCGCAGGTAGATCTAATTCGCGAGGTTTTTCATTATCAAAGCCGGTTCGAAGGTTCTACTATGGTCTTTAAAATTGATTTTCCCGTGACAGAAGATCCCGGTTTTCCCGGCCTTGTTAAAGATCTGGCGTTGCTGGCAAAAACAGGATTTAAAGTGGTTATTGTCCCCGGAGCCAAAGAACACATCGACGCGGTTCTAAAGCAGCATGATATCGAAACATCCTATATTCCCGCCGACGATACCCCCGTCAGAGTTACAACATCAAACGCAATCTCATATATCGAAATGGCAGCCTTTAATGTAGCAAGCAGGTTTATGACATTTCTCTCCGGCAGCAGGGTTGATGCTCTGATAGGCAATTTTGTAAGGGCAAGAGGGCTTGGCGTTATTAACGGCACAGATACCGGGCATACCGGAACAGTCGATAAAATCTACGCCGATTCCCTTACCAGAGTGTTGAATTTGGGCATGGTTCCGATCCTACCCTGCATAGGCTGGAGCCCCTCGGGAAAGCCGTACAATGTACCCAGCGATGAAATTGCCCTTGAGGCGTCCAAAGCCCTTGGAGCGGTCAAATTGTTCATTATAACGGCTTGCGACAGGCAGAATGTTACAAGGCTAACCCCCCATGAAGCGCAGGAACTGATAAATTCGAATTCCATAAGTATCCAACGGGAACTTAAACTTGCCTTAAAGGCAAGTGAAGCAGGCGTTCACAGAGTTCATATAATAGACGGGAAAGAAGAAGGCGCTGTCCTTAAGGAACTTTACTCCAATTTGGGAGTCGGGACGATGATTTATACCGATGAATATGACTCGATCCGCGCTTTTCATTCAAGGGATTTGCCGGATATTTTAAGGCTTATGGAACCGCTGATGCAAAAAGGCATCTTAATCAGACGGAACCCAGAGCAGATTCAAGAGAAAAAAAGCGATTACTCCGTTCTTGAAATTGACGGTTCGATACGCGCATGCGGCGCTTTGCACAATTGGGGTGAGTCTCAGGGGGAAATTGCCGCTGTCGCGACAGACCCGAATTATACCGACCTGGGGCTTGGCAGAAAAATCGTCGGCTGCCTTATCGAGAAGGCAAAAAAAAGCGGAATGAAGCGGGTCTTTGTCCTAACGACACAATCTCAGGATTGGTTCGAATCCCTCGGTTTTAAAGAAGCGGCGGTAAACAGCCTTCCTGAACAAAAACGCATGATTTACGACCAAAGCAGAAACAGCAAGGTTTTCGCGCTTGAGCTTTAAGATAATTTTGCTTTATCTGCGGCAGATTCAACTTTTGAAACCTCGCCGCGGATCAGATACAAAGATATTTCATCTATAACAGCGCTTATATTATTAGGCCAGGGCTTTTGTTTTAATTCTGTTAAAGCTGTCTTGGCCGCTTTAACATTAAGCGCTGCGCAGGCTGCTTTAATTTCATTTATTTTATTTTTTAGTAAATCTTTTTCGTCCTGTGAAAGTTCCTGCGCTTCACCGCCGCTGTCTGTTTCAGGTTTCTTGAGTTTTCCAAGCAATGACTTAAGCATATTCATAAAACCCGGAGTTTCAGCCGACAAAACGGCTGTTCCCTCATTTATCGCCGCCTGTTCCAGTCTGAGCGCTATATTTGAAAGCTGCATTTCTTTAATGTTGGCGAGCGCGCTTTTTAAACCGTGAACTGTTGTGGCAAATAATTTGAAATCCGAACCTGTTCCTAATTGAGCTAATAACTCTTTCAGCACATCAAGCGCATTTTCAATGTCATGCGCTACTCCGTTTTTTAACTCATCATCTATAGACGCGCTTTGCGCTGTATTTTCAGCTTCTTTTCGCTGCTGCATCTCCCGTCTTGCGGCCTCGATAACTTCAGGAGGTTTTTTATTGCGTATAAAATCATTTAATATTAAATTCAACTCACGCGAATCGATCGGTTTGGAAATAAAACCGTCAAAACCGTTTTTCATAAACATTTCAGCGCGTCCTATCAAAGCGTTTGCGGTTAAAGCGATAATAGCGTTCGTATATCCCATATCACGTATATGTTTTGTTGCTTCGATACCGTCCATTTTCGGCATCATATGATCCATAAAAACAATGTCGTATTTTTTTCCTTCTTCGATTATTTTTATCGCTTCAAAACCGCTGAAAGCTGTATCAACTTTTATTCCATAAGGCATTAGCATCCCTTTAACAACGTAAATATTAGATTCGACATCATCAACTACAAGAACGCTTCCATAAGGCATATACTCTCTGATAAATTGCGCCTTTTTCATAATAGTGGTGCTGTGGAAATTGAAAGTATTCAGCTTTTTAACCAATTCAGATCCGCACACCGCTGAGCTCTTACGCTGCTGGGGAATGCGTACGGTAAATATGGATCCTCTTCCCGGTTCGCTTTCTACTGATATTTCGCCGTTCATTAATTCAATCAGGCGTTTTGTTATGCTCATTCCAAGACCTATGCCTACAATAGTGCGGTTAGTATCAAGATTAAAACGGGTATATTCATCAAAAAGCCTTTCAATCTGTTCTCTGGACATTCCCTGCCCTGTATCGCTTACGCGGAACACAAGAGTTACGCCGTCATTTTGATCATCCGCGGATTCGGCGGAAATATCAAATTCAATTTTACCTTCATCAGTATATTTAAACGCATTGGAAAGAATGTTATTCAGAATTTGTTTAATTCTAAGCTCGTCTCCGAATAAATCAACCGGCGTATTTTCATCAACCTGAATAGTGAACAAGATTGGCTTTGAGTCGTACCGCATACGGTTCAATTGCGCCGTATCGTTAATCAAGCTTGGAATATCATATTTATAAAGAATAAGCTCCAATTTGCCGGATTCAATTCTTGAAAGATCCAATATATCATTTATAATATTAAGCAGCAAATCGCCGGCCTCGTATATCTTCGCAAACGCTTCTTCATTATCAGGCGAAATATCTCCGCTGCGAAGCTGTATCTCGGCAATACCCAATATCGCGTTCATCGGCGTGCGGATTTCGTGGCTCATTTGCGAAAGGAAAATGGTTTTTGAACGGTTGCTTTGCTCCGCCTGATCCTTGGCTTTAATCAATTCTGTAGACGCTTCAACGATATTGTTTGTCATATCGTTGCGGATAAAAGCGTTTGCGAACATCATACCGGCGGAACGCAGGATTATTTTTTCGTTATCCGAAAATATCCGCTCCTTGCGGCAATCATCGTAGCCGACATAACCCCAGAACTCATCATGCACAAATACAGGCGTAACAAAAATAGATAATATTTTAAACGGCTCAAGCTGCGTTCTCTCATCAGAAGACATATCACGCACAAGTTTACTTATACTTTCACCCTGCGATAATGTCTCCCACCAGCCATGCAGAACATCATCATAAGACACATCAATTTTAAACTTGTCAGCTATTTTTGGTCTTTTACCGCTGACCCACTCATGTGTCATGGCGCAGTAATTCTTGTTATCCATTACATGATTTTTCCAAATACACACTCGATCTACATCTACAACATTTCCGATAATACTCATAGATGTTACAAGGCTGTCTTCAAAATGTTCCATGTCGGGATAAAGCAAGATGGAAGACACATTATTTACCGCTTTAAGAAGTTCGTTCTGCCTGCCTATCTCCTCAGTCATTTTTGCATGCTCACGCATATCGCGTATATAAGCCATAAGAACTTTTTCGCTGCCGTAAACAACGCATTCAAGCGTAACAAGCGCAGGAATCGGCGTTCCGTCTAGCAGCTGATGCGTCCAGTTGAAAATACATTTACCGTTTTTAACCGCCAAACTTCCGTAATAAATGAGTAACTCAAGCGAATGCCGTCCGTCAGGCTGATATTCAGGCGATAGATCTTTTTCAAAGTGGTCTAAAAATTCCTGTTTATTTTTTAATTCAAAGAGCTTTAAGGTTTCTAAATTGCAATCAAATACTTTTCCTTTCATAAGTCCTATAAAACAGGCAATAGGCAGGGTATCAAGCATGATCCTGACGCGTTCGTGTTCTCTTTTTAAATAGGCCGCCTGACGTTTATTTTTATAAAGTATAATCAAGATCAGCATAAACACCGCAATAGTCATGACAATTGCGACTACCAGCCATTCTCCGTTTACACGCAGCGAATGAATCGCGGAAAAATCTAAAAATATTTCATTCTCTCCGATCATATTATCAATATTCCGCCTTCAATCGCATTATCCACGGCAGATATAACTTTTGTATATTCGCCGCGCAGCAAATATAAAGAGAGCTCATTAATAATATCGCTTATTTTCCGCGGCCATACTTTCATCTTCAGCTCGTTTATAGCCGTTTTGGCGTCTTTAACAATAAATTTCTCGCAGGCGATCTTAATTTCATCTAATTTATTTTTCAAAATATTAATGTCATCATCTGTAACATTACAGTCATCATCTTTGTTCACGCCGGTTTCAGGCGGTTTGATTTTTCCTAAAAATGACTTGAGCGAGTCCATGAATCCGTATATTTCGGATGATATTTTTTTTATTTCGCCGTTTTCTCCTGAATGTTCCAGCGCGAGGGCGGCGTTTGAAAGCTGATTTTCTCCTATATTTGCGAGCGCGCTTTTTATGCCATGAACGGTTGTGGTGAATAATTGAATATCCACATTGCCGGCGCCTAACTCTGAAAATAATTCTTCCAGTACAGCAAGAGCGTTTTCTACATCATGTGCCGCGGCGGCGATTAATTCATCGTTTAAAGAAATCCTTTTCGCCGCTCCCGGCACAGCGTTGTTTTTATGCTGAAGCGCGAAATAGCGCACCGCCTCGATTACTTCCGGAGGTTTTTTATTCCGTATAAGCTCATTCAGCATTAAATTTAGCTCGCGCGAATCAATCGGCTTGGATATAAAACCGTCAAAACCGTTATTAAGGAACATCTCAGCGCGCCCGATAATTGCGTTAGCGGTCAGAGCGACTATAGTATGTCCGTATCCCATGTCACGCATTCTTTTTGTTGTTTCTATGCCGTCCATTTTAGGCATCATATGATCCATGAACACGATGTCATAGACATTTCCTTCTTCTATCTTTTTGATGGCTTCAAAACCGCTGGAAGCAGAGTCGATTTTTATTCCGTAAGGCAGCAGCATTCCTTTAATTACATATATGTTAGATTCAACGTCATCAACAACAAGAACGCTGCCGTAAGGCATATATTCCCTTAAGAATTGCGTTTTATTAGTGAGCGTCGTGCTTCGGAATTTGAAATTGCGCAATTTATCGGATACTTCTTTTCCGCATATTTCAGAGCCGGCGCGTTTCTGCGGAAGACGCACGATAAATTCCGTTCCCTTTCCAGGTTCACTCTTCACAGATATTTCACCCCTCATAAGATCGAGGAGATGTTTTGTTATACTCATACCTAAACCTGTGCCGACCGTTTCACGGTTTGCCTCGGCGTTAAAGCGCGTATATTCGTTAAACAATTCATTTAACTGCGTTTCTGTCATTCCCTGCCCTGTATCGCATATACGGAAAATAAGAACAGCGTTGTCAGCATCGCTTTCATTCAATTCAGCGGAAATATAAATAGTGACTGTGCCTTCATCAGTATATTTAAATGCGTTAGATAGAATATTATTCATCACCTGTTTAATACGAAGCTCATCGCCGTAGAAATAATGCGGTGTGTTTTCGTCAACATGAATAGATAAATCGATCGGCTTTGAATCATAGCGCAGACGGTTAAGCTGCACACTATCGTTGATAAGACTGGGAATATCGTATTTAACAGGGAGAAGCTCTAGTTTACCGGCTTCGATTTTGGAGAGGTCTAGTATATCATTTATAATATTAAGCAATAAATCGCCTGATTCATAAATTTTTTCAATTGCTTCCTCGGTTTCCCGCGAAAGATTTTCATCGCGAAGCTGAATCTCGGCAATGCCTAAAATCGCATTCATGGGCGTGCGTATCTCATGACTCATATTCGCAAGGAAACTGCTCTTTGCTTTGTTAGCATTGTTTGCTTCTCTTGCGCTATTTTCAAGCTGCAATGTCATTTCTTTGCGGATAATCGCATGCGCTATCATCCGGCTCGCCGATCGCAGAATCAACTCCTCGCTGTTTGTAAACAAGCGTTCTTTTTTGCAGCCGTCAAAACCGACAAAACCCCAAAACTGATCCTGTATAAAAATAGGAACTACAAAAAGAGATAAAACTTTTCTGGGCGCAAGTTCTTCCTGTTCGGCAAGAGGCATATCTTTCACTAATGAGTTAATGCATTTTCCCTGTGACATAATATCATTCCAGCCGGGATGAGCGTCGAACCAGATATCAGGCGCTAATTCGCCGTTTCTGTTTAATGATTTAAAATCGCCGTTTTCCCACTGGTAATTCAATGAGAAACACAGCCTGGGTTCGTCATTTCTCATCCATATGCAGACGCGATCAACGCCTACTGCTTCAACCATGATGTCCATGGCTTTTAATAATGTATCATCAAAGCGATGGTTCATTTCCGGCTCAAGCAGAACCGAGGACACACTGTTCACTGTTTCAAAAAGTTCTTTCTGCCTGCTGATACTCTGCGTTATTTTTTTATTTTTTAAAAAGAATAATATAAATCCGATGATGATTAATAGAAACAATGCCGCTATCGTCAGCAGCAGCCTGAACGCGTACGGATTGGATTCCCATACAGGCAGCGCGCGATTTATAAGAACGCGGTTTTTCGGCAGATTTTTTTTGCTAATTTTAAAGCGTTTAATAATTTCATTATCAAACAGCCATTGGTTCAGAAACGCTGAATCGAAGATAACCGGAATCCCGCCAATCTTTGCCCCATTTAATATTTCAGCGGCCATTGAGGTAATAATTTTGCTTTTCTCGTTGCCAGAAGTAATAAATCCGCCCAATGTTCCGTATCCTATAAAAGAGGGAGTTAAAGAATAAACAGGATTAACAGACGCCTGCGAAACAATTTTTTGAATATCGTTTTCCGTATAAAATGTCCCGTCTGAATCAGCAAAATAATTACCTATTAACACAAGCGTATCGGATCCAAACCTGCGTATATCATCAAGAATCTCGGGCAGCGGTTTGTCTTCGTTGAATATAATTTCCGCAGGTAAATTGCGCTTAATTAACATTGCCTCTAATTCCTTTTTAATTGATTCCCTGATACCTATGCTGCTGGACAGGTAATTATCATTTAAAATAAAAATTCGCTTTGTTTTAGGGAAAGAACCAAGCATTTGCGGGATAATTTCATCAAATGAAACCGTTTCACAAACTCCTGTAAAATGATCTTCCAGTCCGTACAGCACTGAACTGTCCAGTCCGTAAACTCCGAAAAATAAAACGGGCAGATTCGGAAATAATAAATAATAATTGTCTATTGTAAATTCAAAAGCTTCGTTGCCTGACGCAATGATTAAATCGGGATAACGCAAGATAGTTTCCGTGCGTATCATCTCCGAGATAACGCTGTTATAACTAACCTGACTGTGCGGTTCGTTGGAATTTAAATAAATGCTGTAATAATTCAGCGGAGTTTTTGCTTCGAGATTTGAACGGATGGTTTCCATTTGACTGCGTTCCCATGCATTCTGCGCGTTATGTGAATTAATATGCACAATAAAAGGCTTGCCGCCGTCCGGTTTAACTCCTTTATGAATAGACTCCATTGTACCGTCGGCAATCATGCTTTTATAGGCATTTTCAAGAAGAGGAACTAAATAATTGTAATTGCTGTTCACATAACTGTAAACAGGCTGCCGCTCTGCCACGCCTATCCTTTTAACTCCGGGCGGAAACCTGTGTTCATAATGCGAAAAACGCGGGAGTATAACCGCGTCTGTATCGCCGTTAAGAAGAGAATCCCACAATTCACTGACATCATTTACTCTGACAAACCCGCCGGCTCCAGTCCGCCTGATATTATTAGTTATATACTCATTTTGCCAGCGATACCCCACCCGTAAACCAGCCAGATCGCTCCATTGTAAAATATCGTTCGTTCTATTCAGCATGGCATAGACAGAAAATTCAACATAATCTATAACCACGGGAACTTTTATTAAATTTGTATACACTCTGTCGAAGCCGTCTGTTTGAACCGGTAAAATGGCGGCATCGCCGTAATTAACATCGGCTATAGAAGTGCGCATTCCGGTTCCTTTCGCGAGCATTTGATATCCTGAACGCTTTAACGCCTCATACAGCACTCGTTCGGTAACGATCGATTGATCATCGCTGAAGGCTACTTTAATAACGGGCAAATCCAAATCGCCTGCTATTCCTGTCTGCGCTGAAACAGGCATATTAATACACATGAGACTCAGAATGATTATTGCAGCAGTAAAAAAAGGTTTATATATGTGTTTCATTTTATTCCTTCTCAAAGTTAAATATTTCATTCGCTTTATTTATAACAGTTTGAACATTTGCAAACTCACCGCGTATTATATATACAGAAATTTCATTTAATATTTTACTAATTCCAAAAGGCCATGTTTTTTGCCTTAAATCAATCAACGCTGTTTTAGCGTCTTTAACAAGCAATTGTTCGCAGGCTGCGTTAATTTTATTAAATTTATCTTTTAGGAAATTTAAATCATCACGTGAAATGTCAGAAGAAATTTCTCCTTCTTCGTCTTTTAATTTTGCTTGCTCTATTTTTTCAGTCAGCGAATAAAGCGCTTCCAAAAATTCATTTGTTTCAGATTTTAATACGTCTATGTTTTCATTATTTCCGGCCTGCTCCAGTTTTAACGCAATATTTGAAAGCAGGTTTTCACCTATATTGGAAAGCGCGCTTTTAATTCCGTGAACAGTTGTGATAAATAATTCCATGTCTGCGCTGTCTGCGCTGTTATCGTTTATACGCGGCAGTATATCATTCATCACAGCAATGGCGTTTTTTATATCCAGCGCTGTAGCTGCCGCCAATTCTTCGCTTTCAAGAACGAAACTCAGCTCTTCAGATTGTCTTTCCTGCTTAAGCTTTTTATTTCTTATTAATTCGATTAATATTTGATTCAGCTCACGCGAGTCTATTGGTTTTGATATAAAGCTGTCAAAACCATTCGCAAGGAACATTTCTTCCTGCCCTATAACTGCGTTAGCCGTTAAAGCGACTATAGGCTGCATATAACCCATTTCGCGTAATTTTTTAGTCGTCTTTAAACCGTCCATTTTCGGCATCATATGATCCATAAATACTATATCATAATTTTTGTCATTTTCAATTTTTTCTATCGCGTCAAAACCGCTGGTTACGGTATCAATATGCAGTCCGTACGGCATTAAAAGTCCTTTTGCGACTAACAAATTCGATTCAACGTCATCTACAATTAACACTTTGCCGTACGGCATATATTCATGTATAATTTCTGATTTTTTTTGCAGTGATATGCTGTGGAAACTGAAATCACGCAGATTTTCCGCTATTTCGCTTCCGCATATATCCGCGCCGCAGCGAATCTGCGGCAAACGCACTGTAAACAGGGAGCCTTCACCCGGCTTGCTCTCAACAAAAATTTCCCCATTCATTAAATTGATAAGATGCTTTGTAATACTCATGCCTAAACCTGTGCCGGAAATACTCCGGTTGGTTTCCATATTAAAGCGGGCATATTCATCAAATATTCTCGACACCTGATTCTCAGTCATACCCTGTCCTGTGTCTCTCACTTTGAAAATAATCACCGCGGTTTCGTCATTAGCCCCATCCTGCGCACAGATTGAAAATTCAACTTCACCGGTTTCTGTATATTTAAATGCGTTTGAAAGCAGATTATATAATATTTGTTTTATGCGAAGTTCATCGCCTATCAGCTCATGCGGCGTATTTTCATCTAAACTGACTTTAAAAGATATTAGCTTTCCTTCAAAACGCAGACGATTCATCTGAACAGTGTCGTTTATCAGGCTTGGAACATCATATTTTTCACAATCAATTTCCAGTTTACCGGCGTCAATTTTTGAAAAATCCAGAATGTCATTTATAATATTTAATAATAAATTGCCGGACTCATATATTTTTCTATACCCTTCCTCAGCGCCGGACGGAAGATTTTTATCCAGCAGCTGAATTTCAGAAATTCCCAGAATCGCGTTCATCGGGGTGCGTATTTCATGGCTCATCTGCGCGAGGAAAAACCCTTTTGATCGATTGCTTAATTCAGCCGCCTCTTTAGCGGCAATCAATTCCGTTATATCAACAGAGTGCTGAATATGCACCGTTTGTCCGCTTTGCCATTTGATGTATCTGTCAACATTGCGGTAACTGCAATTTGTAACCGCGCTGTGCTCATTCCAAACAACAGGTTTATCAGGTTCAATCTCAAGTTTGAAACAGGGGCAAAAACTGCATTTATTATCATGATCTTTCTGAAGTATTTTATAACATTTTTGCCCAATTGGATTAACTTTAATTCCGTAATGCAGCCTCATTCTTTCATTTATAAAAAGTATTTCATCTGTCTGCGGATCTGTAACATAAATCATAACGTCCAATCCGTTCATAATATCTTTGATATTCGCCAGCATATTTTTTTCTTCGAGCACTGTATGCACCATCTCGTCCGCTTTACGGACTTCGTCCATCATATCGCTGAGATGACGTTCAACAATTTTTAGAATAACTCTTGCGATTAAAATGCAAATTGCAATTGCGATAAGCGTTATTATAATGCCGCTGAAAATAAATAACAGATTTTTTTTCATATCTTCTGCCGTATAATAACATACGCCCACCATCCCGACTACTTTGTTATATTCGCCCAGTATCGGGATATATTTCGCAATAGCTTGTTTCTCCGCAATAATTATTTTTCCGGCATAAGATCCTCCGGCAAGCGTAATGCTGCTTATATATTCCGGAACTTTTGCGGTTGGGTCGTTTGACTCATCTATACCAGTGATTGTTGTAGCTATTCTTTCGCTGTCGCGGAAAATACTGATTTCACACATTGTAATATTTTTTAATTTGTTAACAAATTTCTGATTGCTTAACTGGAATCCAAGCGAAACAATTCCTATAATATTTTTATCTTCATCGTATACAGGCGCGCCTGAATATACGCCAAGATCTATTGTTACGCCCTTCGCGACATATGATTCTCTCATGCCGATAAATGCCTGTCTAACATGGGGAAGATGCGCAAGACTGTCGCCGAAAATATCAGGTTCATGGGTTCTTGCCAGAACAATTCCGTTTTTATCAAGAATAGTGCAATAGTCAACCTGCGCTATCAATTTTAGAGTATTTGCGGTTTTTAATATTTTATCGCGATCATTGTTGATAATCGCCTCTATCATAACAGGGTCGGCAGCTATGCCAATCGCGGCAACATGTCCGTTTACTTTTAAATTTTCAATCTCATGGTCGGTTACCATCGCGGCGACATCAACACTGTCATACATAGCGCTGTTTAACTGCGCGTTGAAAAGCAATAAATAAAAAATAAGAACGACTAAACAGCATCCGGCTGTTAATGCAATTAGCGGGAAGGAGAACTTTATCCTGATGCGTTTATAAATGATTTCATTGTAAATTATTGACATCCCCTTACCTTCTCAAATAAGCCGTTTACGTCATAAAACACATCAACAATTTTCGGATCAAATTGTTTTCCTTTGCCTTCAAGAATAATTTCAACAGCTTTTTCATGAGTGAACGCTTTCTTATAGGATCGCTCTGAAACAAGCGCGTCATATACGTCGGCTATTGCCATAACGCGCCCTTGAAGCGGGATATCTGTTCCTTTCAGGCCGCGCGGATAACCCATACCGTCCCACCGCTCATGATGGTAACCGGCAAACAATTTGGCATTTTGCAAAAACGCCTCATCACCCGACTCGCTGATAATATCATTGATTATTTTTTCACCTTCAGCGGCATGGGTTTTTATTACATCAAACTCTTCATTGGACAGCTTTCCGGGTTTATTTAAAATTAAATCGGTAACAGTAATTTTCCCTAAATCATGCATACGCGATGATGAAATGATAACGTCAAAATCCCACCCGGCCATTTCATCCATGTATAATCCGCGCTCAACCATCGCATCTAATAATATTTTAATAAACATGGTTGTGCGCGATATATGTTCGCCTGTAAGTTTGTCGCGGTTTTCCACCATGCTTGCAAGGACTGATATCATGCTATTTTGCAATCTTAGAAGTTTTTCGGTCCGCTGCTTTAACATTTCAGTTCGTTCGTTGATTATTGCGGTACGTTCGGTAATTATTTCCTCGATATGCAGATGCGTCTTTATGCGGTTTAGGAGAACCGGCCCCGAGAACGGTTTGGAAATAAAGTCTATAACACCCATCTCAAAACCAAGCGCTTCGGTATCGGCGTCATTTTTACTTGTCAGAAATATAACGGGAATATCAGTGTAATTCATGTCGGCTCTCAGCCTTTTTAAAGCTTCAAAACCGTCAATATCGGGCATCATTATGTCCAGGAGTATTAAATCAGGAATGGTATTATTTAGAAATTCAAACATTGTTGAAGCAGACGCCAAAGTAATCACATTATAAAAATCTGATAATGTTTTGTCCGCAGTCATAAGGTTTACAGTGTTATCATCTACAACAAAAATCGTCTTCATCGTAAAACTCTCCTGAAATACCATAAAAATTACATTCTTATGCCCTATATCTACATTATAGAATATTATACTCCTATATTTCCACTTTTAAAATAATGTAATTTTTTATGATTTTAAAATGATTTTCATCTCTTGTGCTTAATATTGGTTAAAAAAATAAAAAATAATACCATACAATTTACGAACATTTATAAATATAAGCGTTATGCTGATATTTAATGCTTAACTATACACGTCTTATGGCGGATTGTCAAATGAATAATTCGGCTATAAGCATATAAGAATGACATTAAAACAACTTTTTATTCAAAATCTGCGTGAATTTCGTAAAAAAGAAGGATTAACCCAGATGAAACTGGCAGAATATTGCAATACCGCTGCCAGTTATATAGGAGATATAGAAATCGGGCGGAGATTCCCGTCTATAGACATGATTGAAAAATTTGCAAATGTTTTGAGGATAGAGGCATATCATTTTTTTAAAAACCAGACAGAAACCGACCTGGTTTTAAGCACCGAGGGTTTATTCCCCAGTTTACCGAACTCTATGAAAAAGCAAATAAAAACACAGATAAAGACCCAAATAGACCAATCAACAAATGAAATAATCAGCGAAATAGAAGAAATACTGAGCAAATACTAAAAACCATGTTTGTGGTAAAATAAATAATGTCCCGGACAGCCGTATATTCAGCTCTTGTTCTCAGAAACCGCCCTTCCGGAGAATCTAACAGCGAGGTTACGCTGCTTACCGCCGAAGAAGGCATCATACGCGCGACCGTATTCGGCGGAGCGAAAAGTAAATTACGCGCTCATTGTGCTCCTTACAATTCAGGACAGGTTTGGATATACCGCAGCGCGCCGGCAACGCAGGATAAATCCAAAGATTACGCGAAACTCAGCGACTTTGACGTTCATTCATGGCGGCCGGGTTTAAGAGAACTCTACGACAGAACCATGGCAGCCGGCGCCGCGGCAGAGACGATTTTATCTTCCCACGGCGGAGGCGGCGAATGGGAGGCGGCATTACAACTGGCTATTGAAACCCTAGATGCGCTTGAAACCGCTAACGAAGAGCTGTGTTCCCGGCTTCTTGTTCACTTTTTATGGAGATGGGCTCATCTTTTGGGGATAAAACCGCATTTGGATAGCTGCGCCGCCTGTGACAGCGAGGCGGAAAATGCGCCGCTTTGGTTTAACATCAGTGAAAACACGGCGCTGTGCGCAAGCTGCGTCTGCGGCGGCAGCAGTTTGATAAAATTAGACGCCGGATGCCGCAAATGGCTTTCCGCCGTTGAAACGCTTGAGTCTGCGCAGGTGCACCGCTACTCAATGGATAATAAATCTTACGGAGAGGCAAAAGCGATCGCCGCCGCTGTTTTAACAGGAGCGATAGGTAAACGTCTTGCCAGCTGGGACTGGTAAAAAACCTGCTTTCTTACTGCGCCGGTTTAAATATAAATCCGCCGTCTTCACCGGTTTCTGCCATGCCCATTCCCGGATATACAATGTGCATTCCCCCGATCGGGATTTTATTCTGCGCCGCATAAGCTAAAACTTCCTGACGCGTACGAGCGGCCAATGCCTGATCAATATCATAAGTCGCGCTGATTGACGGCATTGGAAATTGAACCAGGGCAACATGCAAAAGATCCGCTATAACAAGAAATTTTTCTTTACCGCTTTCCAACTGAAAAATTGTATGCCCCGGCGTGTGCCCGTAAGCCGCGATTGGAATAACGCCGGGGAGAATTTCTGGCTTTCGTCCTGCGGAAAGAGGAGCAGGATCAAAAGTTACCGTTTTGTTTTTATACGGCGCAAGAGCCGCAATCGCTCCCTGATTTGGAGATGTTACGGTGAAATGCTCAAGCTCTCTTTTTGAAAGATAAACCTTCGCGTTCGGAAAAACAGCTTTGCCGTCCCGCTGAAGGCTGCCGAAATGATCTCCGTGAAGATGCGTGATCAGCACTGCGTTAATTTTATTCGGCTCTACCCCAAGGGATTTTATCTTATTAATAATGATGTCGCCCGCTCCGGTTCCCGTATCGATTAAAATATTCATTCTGGGCGTTTTAACCAAAATCGCGTTTGCTGTATGTTTAAATCCACTCACGGGAATATAACGCTGAAGTATTGATTCGTCCGCCCCGACAAGAATACCGGCATTCCCGTCTCTTTCAGATTCCACAAGCACAAAAATTTCGAACTGCCCCATTTTAAATCTGAAAATGCCTTCCTGACCGCCGTAAACGCCGGCTGTAAAAACGCTTAAAATTAAACCCATTAATACCATATTTTTCATTGTTTACCTCGCTTTTAATATAAGTTAGCATACATTTTACAATTTGACAAATAATAATTACCCTATTATAATAAAATCGTGGAATAATTGAGATTTTCATTTATTATCAAATCAGCCTTTTACTTACCCATTAGCCATATAAACATAGTACGCATGTACTGTGAAAATTCTTACTTAGGAGATTGTTATGGGACTCGTTTACACAGAAATCACA
Organism: Treponema sp.; assembly: GCA_009786715.1. Next base: position 3,073 of record WQRN01000028.1, on the reverse strand, counting down.
TTGAAAAATGCTAATGACAAAATGATGGCAAAAAAGGGGTATATCAAAGAAGAAGATATACGCTCAAAGACTATTACGGCAATGGTTGATACCGGCGCGTGGACTTTAGTAATTAATGAAGCAGTTCGAGAAGAGTTGGGGTTGGAAATTCTCGGAAAGGAACCCGGAGACCTTGCAGACGGCCAAAGGGTGTTTTTAGATATGGCAGGACCGCTTGAACTATGGTGGAAAGATCGCTGGTTTCTAATGCCTGCTTTAGTAGCGCCAAATGCGAAAGACATCCTACTTGGAGCAATCCCATTGGAAGCTCTTGACTTGGTTGTTGATCCTCGCAATGAAACGCTTGTAGGAAGACACGGCGAGCAGGTTGTGCATAAGGTTTAAGGAAAGGCGTTTGCCGCTGCCATTGGTTTTTCAAAAAAAAGGTGTCAGAATTGCTCCTGACACCTTTGCGCTTTTAAAATACGCATCTTGCTTTATGGAATTCTAGGGTCTTCCATTGTGAATTTTATCTCAGTTATCCTGAGGAGGAAAACGCCTTTATTACTGCCACCATTATAATTATTACCACTAGAATTTTTAATTATTGACATCCATTCATTATAAAACTCTGACATCTCGTAAGTAATTAAATTACTACCATATAAACCCGGATAATTTACATCATTACCATAACCGCCATCATGAGTGCGTCTTATAACTACCGAGCATGTATCATCACCGCTAATATGTATCAATTCGTATGTTAAGGTTAAATAATCATATATCATTTGCTCATTTGAAAAATTATAACCAAGACGAGTAACTCCATTGTTATGAAGTTCTTGAATTTCATTAAAAATATCAGGAGGTATATCCGGATTAGGAGATTCCCATGGATTATCTACATTTGTAGTTGCCACAATCCACCAGTCTTTATCTTCGTATCTGAATGTTGCTTTTGTTGCATCAATCCAATCACCTACTGTTTGAAATAATGTGTCAGTTGTTGGGTTTGCTACCACAATAATAAATTTATCACCAAATTCCCATCTTGCAGTTAAATACATATTTTTACTAATTATAGTTTTTGCAGTTATTTTATTATCTCCATCAAACCAGCCCATAAAGGTGTAACCAGCTCTCTTAGGTGGTTTAGGCAGCTCTCCTAAAGCAAGACCTCCAAATGCAGTTTTGTTTGGAAAAGTATTATTGCCTTCACTGTCAATAAACGTAACAGTGTACTCGGTTAAATTTCTTTCTCCGATTTTTTCCACTTCAATGAGAGTAATACGCATATTGGCATTACCTGTGCCTAAACGTATTCTATAACAATCATAGATATCGGCGATCTGCGATCCCTGTTCCCAGACTAACTTAAATGATGGATTATAACCTGTTAGTTCAGTTTGATCGTAATGAGGAAAAGGAGATTCAGGTCTTTGAATTCCGACAAACGCATTATTTACATCACGAAGTAAAAAACCGTATAAAGTAACTTTTAATATGTCTTTATTCAAATTCAAGTTTAAACTGTTCTCACCTGTTAATAATAAATCGATTGTATGATAATTATCTTCACCATATTTACGATTTGTTATTTCTATACCATTATTAATAAACGCAATATCCGGATTACCTGCCAGTTGTAATGGACTCATCAGATAATTATCACCTTCTATCCATGCTGTTTTATCTTTAATCCAGTCTGTTAATGACCATATTTTTGTATATTCCGCAAATGAGAAAATGCAATTTTGGAACTGATCCCATCCTGCGGCATTCTTGTAGTTATTTGCGTTTGGAACGTAGAAAAATCTTCCTGGGTCGTTATGTTCAAACCACTCTTTAAATCTGTCATCATTGGGATCCGTACTCGCTCTTTCCGGCAATTTAGGCGGATTTATTGCTTTTATTGTTACATTTGTTAACTTTCCACAGCCAAGGAAGGCATGCACGCCGATACTGTTAACATTTTTGCCTATCACAACATTAGTCAGGTTCTCGCATCTATAGAACGCGCCTGTTTCAATGCTTGTAACAGTATCAGGAAGCATGATGGAGGTTAATTTGTTACTTATTCCCACTTGATGATCGCATGCGAATGCGTACTCGCCGATACTCTTTAGTTCTGAATTTTCACAAAATGTTACGCTGGCAAGTTTTTCACATTCATGGAAAGCGAAACCGTCAATACGCCGTATACTGTCCGGTATTATAACGCTTGTTAAATCTGGGAGGTTACTGAAACCGTTTCTTAATATTTCTGTTACCGGTTTTCCATCTACGTAGGGAGGAATTACCAAATCGCCGCTTATTGAACCTGCCGCCATAACGCTGTATTCGCTATTGTTATGAATAGGAAAGAAATATAGACCATCTTTTTCTACAGGTTCGCTGACTTCTAAACTAAATTTGTTAAATGTCGCGTAAATTGTTCCCTTTTCAGCATGATTTTTTATTAATTCATCTTCTCTTCCGTATCCAATTTGTAAAACCGCTTTATCCTGTTTCGATGAGCTAAATTCTTCACTATTTTCATTAAGAGTCAGCACCACAGAAACGGAAAAATCTCCCTTTGGGATAAAGTCAATATTTTGACGCGCAATACTGATCCAATTATCTGAATAATAAAAACCGCACCATAAGTCTTCCATATCCCTGCTTGAGACACCTTCTATATGAAAAACATAAGTTTTGCCAAATTCAAAAAGTTCGTCATATACAATTTTAATCTGCTCTGATGTAGTATAATTACCTTTAGCGCCATTATCCCAATAAGTTGCTCTCATGTAAACTACATCGGTTACTTCCTCAATTCCCATTGTAAAATCTGAAATAGTTGCCATTTTTTTTCCGCTATCGGCAGAAGGAGTATTCTGCCAATTGCTTACTATATTAAATATTATTTCTTTTTGATTTTGTGAAGTAATTGAATTATTTGTAGTTAAATAAATCTCCTTATAGAATTCTCCTACAGGAATATTATTATCAAGACAATAAGTTGCATTCCAATTTGTCGCATCCATATTTCCTGCCCACCAGAATTGACCGTCCATGCCTCGAAGGTCAGTATTTGTACGACCTTTTACAG